>NZ_JAGXJG010000067.1:0-21391 GCF_019091725.1 Cellulomonas sp. GbtcB1
CGGCCGCCGCCGCCGCCTCGGCCTCCTTGCGCATCAGCGCGGCCGCCCGAACCGCCCCGCGACCGGGACGGCTGCGCGGGCGCCGCGACCGGCGCCGGCGCGACGTGCGCCGCCACCTCGCCGACGAGCGCCGCGATCACCGGCGAGCCCGGCGCGACGCGCTGCGGGGTGACGGTGATCTTCGCCTTGCGGGTCAGGTCGCGGACGTCGCCGGCCTGCTCGGGCAGCATCACGGTGACGACGTCGCCGCCGGAGCCCGCGCGGGCGGTGCGGCCGGAGCGGTGCAGGTACGCCTTGTGCTCGGCCGGCGGGTCGACGTGCACGACGAGCTCGACGTCGTCGACGTGGATGCCGCGCGCCGCGATGTCGGTCGCGACCAGGACCTTGACCTCGCCCGAGGTGAACGCCGCGAGGTTCCGCTCGCGGGCGCCCTGGCCGAGGTTGCCCTGCAGGTCCACGGCGGGGATGCCGTCCTGGGTGAGCTGCTTGGCGAGCTTCTTGGCCTGGTGCTTGGTGCGGGTGAACAGGACGCGGCGGCCGGTGCCGGAGGCGAGCTCGCGCACGACCTCCTTCTTGGCGTCCGCGTCGGCGACGGCGAGCACGTGGTGCGTCATGGTCGACACCGGCGCGACCTCGGGGTCGACCGAGTGCGTCGTCGGCCTGTCGAGGTACCGCTTCACCAGCGTGTCCACGCCGTTGTCGAGCGTCGCCGAGAACAGCAGGCGCTGACCGCCGCGCGGGGTCTTGTCGAGCAGCCGCTTCACGACCGGCAGGAACCCGAGGTCGGCCATGTGGTCCGCCTCGTCGAGCACGGTGATCTCCACCGCGTCGAGCGAGCACAAGCCCTGCTTGATGAGGTCCTCGAGCCGGCCGGGGCAGGCGACGAGGATGTCGATGCCGCCGTTCAGGGCGCTGACCTGGCGGCTCTGCGCGACGCCGCCGAACACTGTGGTCGACGACAGGCCCGCGGTGGCGGCGAGCGGCTCGATGGTCGCGTGGATCTGGGTGGCGAGCTCGCGGGTCGGCGCGAGGATCAGCGCGCGCGGGCGGGCCTTGGCGCGCTGGGCCTTCGAGTCGGCGAGGCGCGTGACCACCGGCAGCGAGAACGCGAGGGTCTTGCCCGAGCCGGTGCGGCCGCGGCCGAGCACGTCGCGCCCGGCGAGCGTGTCGGGCAGCGTGGCCGTCTGGATGGGGAACGGGTCGGTGATCCCGCGCTGCGCGAGGGACTGCGCGAGGGCGGCGGGCACACCGAGGTCGGTGAAGCGAGGCATGAAGGGGCGCCTTTCCGGCGGTGGTCGGGGTCCGCGGCCGCTGCGCGCGGGGCGGCGACCGGCGCCGGCGGCTCGGTCAGGCGAGCTTCTGCTGGCGGCGCAGGGCGCCCTGCGTGCGCAGGACGTAGGAGAACAGCTCGTCCGTCTCCCGGTCGGAGGTCTCCACGAACCGGCAGCCGTAGTGCGTCCCGGAGCGCGAGGGCTGGGCACGGACGACGACCGCCTGCAGCCAGAACGCGGCGGACAGCTCGGGGAAGACGAACCTCACCTCGCTGCCCACGGGCAGCTCGGTCTGGCTCATCATACGCATCCCGTGCGCGGAGACGTCGAGGACGGTGAAGACGAACGGAACCTCCTCGGCCTCGCCGTCGACCGCCTCCGCCTCCGCCGCGGGGGTGGCTCCGTTGTCGTGCTCGTGCTCGTCCGGCACCGCCGCGAGCCGCGCGAAGCCCTGCACCTCGACGTGCACCGCCACCCGCGCGACCGCGCGCTTCTGCAGCGTCGAGAGCAGCTCGACCCCGACGAACGCGACCGTGTCCGCGGTGATGCGCGCGACCTCGCCCTGGTACACGCACTCGCCGCGCGCGTCGTCGAGCACCCGGAGCAGGTAGACGTCGCCCTCGGCGACGCCCCGCACGATCCCCTCGAAGCCCGCCCAGAGCACGCCGTCCTCGAAGGTGCGGACGTAGCCGCTGAGGACGGCGTGGCCGTCGTGCTCGACCGAGCAGAGCGCGAGCTCGTGCATGCAGGCAGATCCGTCCGAGGGGGGTGAACAGGGCGTGGGTGGGGCGACGGTACCCCGGGCCCGGACGCCCGCACGTGATCCGAACGGGTGGGGATCCGTGTCGCGACAGCTTCTCACCCGCTGCCGGCGCGCCCGCCCGCCACGCTCGGGCAAATCCGACGTAACGCCACAACGCGGATCTTCTCGCCATTTCCGGCAGTGGCCCCTACCCTCGGCCCGAGACCGGTGCGGACCCGCGCCGGCCCGACCCTCCGAGCATTCGAGGCTGAGCTGCCCACCGCGACCCGGCGCTGGCCCCTGACCCGGTACTTCGCCGTCGTCAGCATCGTCGCCATGCTCGCGCTCGGCGCCGCGCTCGTGTGGGTCACCGGCAACGTCATGCGCGAGCAGGCCCAGCGTGACGGGATCGCCCTGGCCCGCAGCATCGAGTCGTACGCCTCGTCGTCCGTGCCCGAGGAGGCCTTCACCGTCGGCGTGCTCGCGCCCGAGCAGGCCGCCGCGGTGTCGGAGCAGGTCGCCGGTTTCCGCGAGCTCCGCCGGCTGCGACTGTGGACCGTGGACTCGACGCTGCTGTACGACTCGCAGGCCGACGCCACCGGGTTCCCCGACGGCGAGCGGCTCGACGCCGCGGTCCGGCAGCGCGAGCCCGACGCGCGGGTCGTCACCGAGGTCCGGGGCGAGGAGTTCGGCGGCTCGGAGTCGACGCTGCTCGACGTGTACGTCCCGGTGCGGCACGACGGGGTCGTGGTCGGCGCCGCCGAGGTGATGCTCGACTACCAGGGCACGACCGACGCGGTCACCAGCGCCACCCGCACGGTCACCCTCGTGGTCGTCGGGGGGCTGGCGCTGCTCTGGGTGCTGCTGTTCCGCACGGTGTGGAACGCGTCGCGCCGGCTGCAGTCCTCGGCCCTGGAGAACGCGCGGCTGGCGCTGATCGACTCGCTCACCGGGCTGCCGAACCGCCGGATGCTGGGCGACAAGCTCGAGCGGTCGATCGCCGAGGCCGAGGCCGCCGGGACGACGGTCGGGCTGGCGCTGCTCGACGTCGACCGGTTCAAGGACATCAACGACTCGCTCGGCCACGACCGCGGCGACGAGCTGCTCGAGCAGGTCGCCCAGCGGCTGCGCGGCGCGCTGCGCGAGCACGACATGGTGGCGCGGCTCGGCGGGGACGAGTTCGCCATCGTCCTCACCGACGTCCGGTCGGTCGCCGACGCGGACGCCGCCGCCCGCCGGGTGCGCCAGCTGTTCGTGCCGCCGTTCATGCTCGGCGACCTCGCCCTGCACGTCGACACCTCGATCGGCGTCGCCTGCCTGCCCGACCACGCCGACGACGCCTCGTCGCTCATGCGGATGGCCGACGTCGCGATGTACACCGCCAAGACGCACCGGCTCGGGGTGTCCGTGTACTCGCCCGAGGAGGACGACTCCTCCCCGGCACGCCTCGTCCTGCTCGGCGACCTGCACCGCGCGCTCGGCGTCGACGACGAGCTGGAGCTGCACTACCAGCCGAAGATCGACCTGCGCACCGGCCGCACCGTCGGGCTCGAGGCCCTGATGCGCTGGCGGCACCCCACCCGCGGGATGCTGCCGCCCGACCTGTTCGTGCCGCTCGCCGAGCAGTCCGGCCTCATCCACGACCTCACCCGGTACGCCCTGCGCGTCGCCGTCGCCCAGCTCGCCGCCTGGCGCACCCAGGGCGACCCCGTCCCGGTCGCGGTGAACCTGTCCGCGCACGACGTCACCTCGCACGCGGTCGTCGAGGTCATCGAGGACCTCCTCGCCCGGCACGACGTCCCGGCGGAGCTGCTCGAGGCCGAGATCACCGAGACCGCCCTGGTCAGCGACCCGTCCCGCGTCGTCCCCGTGCTGCAGCGGCTGGGCGACACCGGCGTCCGGGTCTCGATCGACGACTTCGGCATCGGCAACACCTCGATCTCCCAGCTGCGCGACCTGCCCGTCCACGGCCTGAAGATCGACCGGCTGTTCGTCGCCGACCTCACCGCCCGCGGCGGCGAGGGCTCCGAGGTCATCGTCAAGGCGATGGTCGACCTGGCGCACTCGTTCGGGCTCCAGGTGGTCGCCGAGGGCGTCGAGGACACCACCACCGCCGAGCTGCTGCGCCGGCTGACGGTCGACCAGGCCCAGGGCTACCTCTACTCCCCCGCGGTCGCGCCGGACCGGTTGCGGCCCGAGGACCTCCCGCGTGACCCCGCCTCGCGACACGCCGTCACGTGACTTCACTCCAGAAACGGGCAGAACGCCTCAAGGTGCGTCACCATTCGTCCGATAGGCCCTGGTAACACCCGTTCCGATCACCCGTGAGGATGACCACCCGGATGGACGAGCTGCTCCGCGAGATGATCACGCCCCCGCCGCCGCGGCGGGACCCGGCGCGGCGCCGCCGCCTGGTCGCGACCGTCGGGATCCTCGGCATGGCCGCGCTCGGCATGACCTCCCTGGTGACCTCCGCGATCTTCACGGACAACGACGACGCCGGGCGCTCCGGCATCATCACGGGCTCCGTCGACATCGAGGCCGGCGAGGACGCCGCGTTCGCGCTGCCGCCCGGCAACCTCGCCCCCGGCGACGAGGTCTACAGCCCGGTCACCGTCACCAACGCGGGCTCGCTCGCCCTGGTCTACGGCGTGCAGTACGCCGCCACCAGCGACGCCAAGAACCTCGCGGCGACGCTGTCGCTCGACGTCTTCGCCGTGCCCGCGGCGCAGTGCACCGAGGCCGGGCTCGCCGGTGCCGCGCCGATCGGCTCCTCGGGCGCCGGCCTCGCGACGACCGCGACCGAGATCGTCCCGGTCGACCGGTCGCTGTACTCCTCCGCGGCCGAGGACCTGTGCGTCCGCGTGTCGGTCCCGCAGGAGATCGGCAACGAGTACCAGGAGGCGTCGGCCGACCTGCAGCTGACGTTCGTCGCCGAGCAGGACCGCACCGACCCGCACCGCTGATCCCGCCGGAGGCGCTGAGACGCAGATGAGCAGGAGGCCGGCCCCCACGGTCGAGCGCCGGGCACCCCACCCGGAGCGGCCGCGGCACGCCACCCCCCAGTCGAGGGGCCGCCGCGCGGTGCGCACGGCCCTGTGGACCGTCATCGTCGTCTGCGGCCTCGCCTACGCCACCTCGCTCGCGGTCCCGCTGTGGTTCCAGGCCAACGGCCAGCGCCTGCTCATCGTCACGTCCGGCTCGATGTCCGGCCCCGAGCAGGGGTCGTTCGACGCCGGCGACGCCGTGGTCATGCGCCGGATCGACGACCCGTCGCAGCTGCGCGTCGGCCAGGTCGCGACGTTCTGGCCCGCCGGCGGCGACCAGCTCGTGACCCACCGGATCATCGCGCTGCGCAACCTGCCCGTCCTCCAGCAGGACGCCGCCAGCGGCCGCATGGTCCAGGCCTACGACCCCGAGACCGGCGACGCCCTGACCCGGCCGTACATCTACACCAAGGGCGACGCCAACACCGAGCCCGACCCGAACGCCACCCCGCTGAGCCAGGTCCGCGGCATCATCCTCGACGTCTACCCGCGCTGGGGCTGGGTGCTCGACTGGGCGGGCTCGGCGCAGGGGCGGGCCGTGATGCTGGTGCCGCCGCTCGCGGCGCTGGCCACGCTCGAGGTGCTGTCCCTGCTCGACGACCGGCGGGCGCGGCGCGCCGCCGGCGAACGCCGACCCTCCGCGCGCGAGCGGCACGACGATGCGCTCCTCCTCGGCTGACCGGCGCCCCGCGGCGGGGGCGCAGGAGGCGGCCCGTGGCGCGGCGAGTGCTGGCAGCGCGACGAGCGGGGCGGGCGCGGCAGGCGGGGCGGGCGCGGCCAGCGGGGCGACCGCGGCGCCGGACGCGGGCGAGGCGCCGCTGCTCGGCCGCTGGGGCCGGCTGGTCCTGGCGACGCTCCTGGTCGGCGCCGCCCTCATCGGCCCGGCCGCAGGGTTCGCGTCGGCGCAGTTCGGCTCGACCGCGACGGTGACCATCACGATCACGATCACCCCGACGGACGGCGCGACGCCGGCCCCGACGGACGCCCCGACCGCCGGGCTGGACGAGCCGACCCCGCTCCCCTGACGCGCCCGCGGCGTCGTACGACCGCGCCCGCGACCTCCGCCGCGCCTCCGCGCCGCCGCACCGCCGCCGCCGCCGAGTCTCCGGTCTGCGTCTGCACCGTTCAGGTGCGACGGAGGCGCGATCCGGAGACTCGGCGGCTCGGTCGGGACGTCAGTCGCCGCGGCAGGCCCGCGCGCTCCGGCGCAGCAGGGCCACCCCCGCACCGGCCAGCGCGGCGGCGATCAGGACCGCGCTCGCGACCGAGGCGCCCGTGCCCGCGAGCGCCACGGTCGGCGCACCCCGGGATCCCGATGCCACGACCCCCTCCGGCCCGCCGTCCGACGCCCGGACGCCGGCCGCCCCGCCCGCACCCGGATCCGGGAAGGGCGCCGGGTCGGGCACGGGCTCCGGGTCGGGCACGGGCGCCGGGTCGGGCACGGGCTCCGGGTCGAGTCCGGCCCCCAGCGGCACGACGAGCCGGTCGAGGTTCAGGTAGTTGCCGTCCCCTGCGGAGGCGTCGACCGCCAGCACGACGGTGTTGTGGCCGGCAGCGAGCGGCACCTCCACCGTCACCTCGCGCCAGTCGGCCCACGAGCTCGTCCCGGGGAACCGGACGGACGTCGCCGCCCCGTTCACGACGAGCGACCGTGTGGCCGCGCCCGCCCCCGCGGCATAGCGGAGCGCGAGCGGGTACTCCCGGGCCTCCGCCACGTGGACGTGGAAGGTGACCGCGCTGCCGTCGTCCACCCAGCCCGCGAGATAGCCCCGGCCGGTGTACCCGTCGGAGCTGCTCTCGGAACCCATCCCCGACCGCTCGGCGTTCTCGGCCTGGTACTCGCCGGTGCCCTCGACGACACCGGTGCTGCCGTCCGGCTCCGCGTGCTGGAGGACGGCGACCGTCGCCGCCGCCGCCAGGCTCTGGATCGCCGTCGTGCCGAGGTCCGGCGCCGGCGCCGTCCAGTCGTAGCCGCCGATCCCCTGCGCGTTGACCTGCCGCGCCGCCTGGGACGCGTTCGCGGTGAGCACTGCCTCGTACTGCACCTGACCCGCCTCGTCGACCAGTGCCCGCACGGCACGCGTCAGCACCGCCCTGAAGCCGCCGGCGTCGTCGACGCCCTCTCGGAGGAACGTGCCGGAGGAGGTCAGGTGCGCGACCGCCCAGTCCACGGCACCCGTCGCGTCGTCGAGGTACGCGGCGTCACCGGTGTCGCGGTACATCTCGAGCGCGGCGGCGGCGAAGGTCCCCTGGTTGTAGGTCCAGTCCCAGTCGACGTAGGTGCCGTCGCCCTCGACGTGGTCGCGCAGCTGCCCGTTGCGGTGGAACCCGTCGTCGAGCCAGTCGTACAGCCGGACCGCCGTGTCCCGGTAGGCGGGTTCGCCGGTGGCGGCGTACAGCCGCATAGCCGTCACCACCGCGGGCGCGTTCGTCGCGACGTTCTTCTGGTTCCGCGCGCCGTCGCCGACGTCCACGTTCTTCCACCAGATGCCGCCGCCGTACGTGTCGTCCTCGTGCGCGGAGACGAACGCGAACAGGTCCTCCGCGGCCGCGAGGTAGCGTTCGTCGCCGGTCAGCTCGTACGCGCGCGTGCTGCCCAGCGCCCACCAGCCGATGTCGTCGTTCCAGTCGTTGGCCAGCGGGTCGGGGTAGGCGGTGCGGAACCCGTCGTAGACGTCGTCGATCATCGCCCGCGCCTCCGGGTCGCCGGTGCGCTGGTAGCGGTCCATGACCATCTCCCAGAGCTGCGCCTCCCACCAGTAGTCGGTGTAGAGCCCGCCCTGCGGTCCGTGCGCGTGCTCGGCGTGCACCTGGTGGTCGCTGTAGGTGAAGAAGTACTCGGCGCCGGGGTCCCAGTAGGCGTCCACGAAGGCGTCGAACGCCTCGGTGGCCTGATCGGCGGTCAGGGCGACGGCCGGGGCGGCTGGGGCGAGTGCGAGCGGGGCGGCGACCGCGAGCGCGGCCGCGACCTGCAGGACGGGTCGACGGCGGATCTTCTGACGCATGGGCTCCTCCTCGAGCTCTACGTATATTGAATCCACCGTGGCAACTCATCGACGCCGAGTCAACCCTGCTGCTCCGAACTAGGCGCTGATGTGGTGCGAGGTCTCGCGTCGCAACGTCGCGCGCGGGCACCGTTGCGCCGCAACTGGTCCGTCACATATATTCAACATGCTCACTCCCGTCGCGACGGTGCGGCGGTTCGATGACGAAGACGGAGGAGCACGTGGCTCGATGGATCGAGGACCTCGTCCGCGAGGTCGGCACCGCCGTCCGGGAGCGCACCGACGCGACCACGGCACAGCGGTTCGAGGCCGCCTACGGCGACACGCTGCGCCGCACGGTGCAGCCCCAGCCCGACGGCACGGCGTTCGTGGTCACCGGGGACATCCCGGCGATGTGGCTGCGGGACTCGAGCGCCCAGCTCGCGCCTTACCTGCACGTCGCGGGCGACCACGCCGAGGTGGCCGACCTGCTGGTCGCGGTGAACCGGCGGCAGCTGGACCAGGTCGCCCGCGACCCGTACGCGAACGCGTTCAACGCCGGCCCGACCGGCGCCGGGCACGCGGGCGACCGCACGCAGCAGTCGCCGTGGGTGTGGGAGCGCAAGTACGAGATCGACTCGCTCTGCGCGCCGCTGCACCTCGCCGCGGACATCCGGCGGGTGACCGGCCGCACCGACCACCTCGACGAGCGGTACCGCGCCGCCGCGCGGGCGACCATCGCGCTGTGGCGCACCGAGCAGGACCACGAGGCCCGCTCGCCGTACCGGTTCGAGCGGGACGACTGCCCGCCGTCGGACACCCTGGTCCGCGACGGGCGCGGGACACCGACCGCGGTCACCGGGATGTCCTGGTCCGGGTTCCGTCCGAGCGACGACGCGTGCCGGTACGGGTACCTCGTCCCGGGGAACGCGTTCGCGTCCGTCGTGCTGGCGGACGTCGCCGACGCGGCCGACGACGTCCTCGGCGACCCCGACCTCGCCGCCGAGGCCCGCGCGCTGCGCGCCGAGCTGGAGCGCGGCATCGCCGAGCACGGCGTCGTCGAGGTCGCGGGACACGGCGCGATCTACGCGTACGAGGTCGACGGGCTCGGCGGCGCGCTGCTGATGGACGACGCCAACGTGCCCAGCCTGCTGTCGCTGCCCTACCTCGGGTGGTGCTCCCCGGAGGACCCGCTGTACCTGGCCACCCGGGAGTTCGTGCTCAGCCCGGACAACCCCACGTACCTCGTGGGGACCGCGGCGCGCGGGCTCGGCAGCCCGCACACCCCGCCCGACCACATCTGGCCGATCGCGCTGGCGCTCGAGGGCCTCACCAGCACCGACGACGCCGAGCGCGCGCGGCTGCTGAACACCCTGCTGGCCACCGACGCCGGCACCGGGTCGACGCACGAGTCGTTCCACAAGGACGACCCGACGCGGTTCACGCGCGAGTGGTTCTCCTGGGCCGACGCGATGTTCTGCGAGCTCGTGCTGCAGGTCGCCGGGCTGCGCGCCGCCGCCCGCCCCACGCCCGCGCCGCGAGCCGTCGCCGGGAGCGCGTCGTGACCGGGGCGGTGGCCGCCGCGCCCGCGCGGGCGCCGCGGCGAGCACCCGCGCAGCGGCCGGTCAGCGCCACGGCGCGGCAGATGCGCCGCGCCGGCTGGTGGTTCCTCGCCGTGCCGCTCGCGCTGTTCGTGGTGTTCATGCTGCTGCCGATGGGCATGGCCGCGGTCATCAGCCTCACCGACTACGCGATCATCGGCGACACCGCCTGGGTCGGCTGGGAGAACTACGCGCGCATCTGGGACGACGCCTTCTTCTGGACGGCGCTGCGGAACACCGCCCGGTACACGCTGATGTACGTGCCGCTCGGGCTCGTCGTCGCCCTGGGGACCGCGCTGCTGCTCAACCGCTCGTACCGGGCCGTCCGGCTGTTCCGGACCCTGTTCTACATCCCGGTGGTCTCGTCCACGGTCGCCACCGCGACCATCTGGTACTGGCTGCTCAACCCGCAGAAGGGTCTGCTCAACGTCGCGCTCGGCTGGTTCGGCATCGACGGCCCGCGCTGGCTCTACGACTCCCAGTGGGCGATGACCGCGATCGTCCTGATGAGCGTGTGGGCCGGGTTCGGCACGAACATGATCATCTTCCTGGGCGGCCTGCAGGGCGTGCCCGGCGACCTCTACGAGGCGGCCCGCCTGGACGGCGCGAACCTGTGGCAGCAGTTCCGGTACGTGACGCTGCCGTCGCTCACGCGCACCACGTTCCTCGTCTCGACTCTGCTGATCATCGGGGCGTTCCAGGTGTTCGACCAGGCGTACGTCCTCACCAAGGGCGGCCCCGGGAACTCGACGGTGACGATGGTCTACTACATCTACAACAAGGGCTTCGGCTCGCTGGAGATGGGCTACGCCTCGGCGCTGTCGTTCGTGCTATTCCTCATCATCCTGGTGTTCTCGCTGGTCAACGCGCGGCTGAATCGGCCGGGCGACAGCGGCCGCGTCCGCAGACGGCGTGTGCCCGCCGCGGCGCCGAGCACGGTGGCCGCCCGATGACCGCCGTCGCCGAGCGCCCGGCGCCCGCCGCCGCGCCGACCCCGCCGACCGCCCGCCCGCGGCCGCGCTCCCGCCGCCGACGGCTCGGGGCCGCGGTCTGGTACGTGGCCGTCACGGTCCTGGCGGTCGTCATGGTCGCGCCGCTCGTCTGGACCCTGGCGACGGCGTTCAAGCCGGCCACCGAGATCCTGTCCGGCGCGCTGTCGCTCATCCCCGACAACCCGACGCTCGACAACTTCGCGCGGGTGTTCCAGGACGTGCCGTTCGGCCGGTACTTCGTCAACTCCCTGGTCCTCGGGATCGGCGGGGCGGTGACGAACGTGTTCTTCGGCGGGCTCGGCGGCTACGCGCTCGCCAAGCTCCGGTTCCGGGGCCGCGCCGGTGTGTTCGCGCTGTTCCTGTCGTCACTGATGATCCCGGGCATCGTCACGATGATCCCGACGTTCCTGATCCTGCGGCACTTCCCGCTGGTCGGCGGGAACGACCTGCTCGGCCAGGGCGGGCTCGGCCTGCTCAACACCTACGCGGCGGTGATCGTGCCCGGCGCGGCCGGGGCGTTCGCGGTGTTCTTCATGAAGCAGTTCTTCGAGACGCTGCCGGACGAGCTCGGCGAGGCCGCGCGCATCGACGGCGCGAGCGAGTTCCGCATCTTCGTGCAGGTGTACTTCCCGCTGGCCCGCGCCGGCCTGGCCGTGCTGGGCATCCTGTCGTTCCAGGCGGGCTGGAACAACTTCCTCTGGCCGCTGATCGTGCTGAACGACCCGTCGATGATGACCGTCCAGGTCGGGCTGTCGTCGTTCGTCAACGACTACGAGACCGCGTTCGGCCCGCTGATGGCCGGGACGGTCGTCGCCAGCCTGCCCGTGCTGCTGGTCTTCCTGGTCGCGCAGCGCTGGATCATCGAGGGCGTCGCCCACGTCGGCAGCAAGTGACGCCCTCCCCCTCCCACCTCCCTGACCCCCGCACGCCCCGACCCATCCCTGAGGAGAGCTCGATGAGGAGATCTACCACCACCGGCGTCGCCCTGGCGCTCGCGTCCCTGCTCACCGTCACCGCCTGCAGCAGCGGCGGTGGCGACGGCGGCGGGACCGGCTCCGGCGGCGGGACCGGCTCCGGCGACGGCCCCGAGCCCGTCGTGTTCTGGGGTTCCTGGTCCGGCGACCAGGTCGCCCAGCTCGAGGAGCAGGCCGCCGCGTTCAACGCCTCGCAGGACGACTACGAGGTCGAGTACGTGTCCCAGGGCCTCGTCGAGGAGAAGCTGCTGACCGCCCTCGCCGGCGGCGCCGTGCCGGACGTCGTGCTCTGGGACCGCTACCAGACGTCGCTGTACGCCCCGAAGGGCGCCCTGGCGCCGATCGACGACATGGTCGCCGCGGACGACGTCGACCTGGAGGCGTTCTACGCACCCGCGCTCGGCGAGATGGAGGTCGAGGGCGCCCTGTACGGCCTGCCGCTGCTGGTCGACAACCGGTCGCTGCTGGTCAACCAGACGGCGCTCGACGAGGCCGGCGTCACCGCGCCGACCACCTGGGACGAGCTCAAGGCGGCAGCGGTGGCGCTGACCCAGCGGGACGGCGGCACGCTCGAGCGCGCGGGCTTCGACCTGAGCGACCCCGGCCTGTTCAACATGTTCCTCACCCAGGCCGGCGGCTCGTTGCTGAACGACGACGAGACCGAGACGGCCTTCAACAGCCCCGAGGGGCTGGAGGTGCTCGCCCTGTGGCAGGACCTGATGGACGAGGGCGTGTACGAGCTCGGGTTCGGCGACGGCACCGACCCGTTCGCCGAGAGCACCGTCGCGATGAAGCTCGACGGGCCGTGGGCGCTCGCCACGCTGGACCAGGTCGACGGGCTCGAGTACTCCGTGGTGCAGCCGCCCAGCGGGCCGGCCGGCCCGGGCGCCTACATGGGCGGCTTCGGCCTCGTCATCCCGGAGGGCGCGAAGAACCCCGAGGGCGCCTGGGAGTTCATGCGCTGGTGGACGACCCAGCCGGAGAACGGCGTCGCGTTCGGCGAGATCTCGGGCTGGATCCCGGCGAACGTCGAGGCGGCGAACGACCCGTTCTTCACCGAGGACCCCCGGTACGCGGCGTTCATCGAGACCATGGACTACGCCCAGGTCCGGCCGAGCGTCGAGGGCTTCTCGGACGTCGAGGGCAAGGCGCTGGTGCCCGCCCTCGAGCAGTTCATGGCCGGCGAGCTCTCGGCCGAGCAGGCGCTCCGCCAGGCCCAGGAGCAGGGCGACGCCCTGCTCGCCGCCGCGCGCTGACGCGGCACCCCCGGCCCGCGTCGCCCCTCGCGGCGGCGCGGGCCGGGCCCGACCACCCCTCGACACCCGGACGGACACCCCGCATGACGACGACCGACCACCCCGGCCAGAGCCGGTCCGCCGACCTCGCCGACCTCGCCCAGCGGAGCCTGGACGACCTGTTCGGCGCGCCCTGGCCGCAGCACCTCCACAACAGCCACCCCGCCGGCACCGGCACCCCGGACACCTTCAACTACTGGTGGCTCGCACACGTGGTGGACGCCCGCGTCGACGCCTGGGCCCGCACCGGCGACCCCGCGTGGCTCGACCGCGCAGCCGAGACCGCGCGCAACGTCGTCGAGCGGAACGGCGGGTCGCTGTTCAACGACTACTTCGACGACATGCTGTGGTTCGGCCTCGCCCTGCTCCGGCTGCACGAGGCCGGCGGCGACCCGCGGTACCGCGACGACGCCCTGGCCATCTGGGACCACGTGGTCGAGCACGGCTGGAACGACCACCAGGGCACCAGCCTGGCGTGGCGCAAGCAGCAGCTCGCCTACAAGAACACCCCGGCCAACGGCCCGCTGGTGATCCTCGCGCTGCGGCTGGAGGGGGCGCTGCCGCCGGGCACCCGCGACTTCCGGGAGCACGCCGGTACGGCGCTCGCCTGGCTGGAGCGCACGCTGGTCGGCCCCGACGGGTTCGTCGAGGACGGCATCAACCGCGAGGGCGACGGCCGGGTGGACGTGCAGTGGCGGTTCACCTACAACCAGGGCCTCTACGTCGGCGCCCTGGTCGAGTGGTGGCGGGCCACCGGCGACGCGACCGCGCTCGACCGCGCGACCCGCACCGCGCGGACCGCGGTCGCCGAGCTGAGCGACGGCGCCGTGTTCCGCGACGAGGGCGACGGCGGCGACGAGGGGCTGTTCAAGGGCGTGTACTACCGCTACCTCGGCACGCTGCTGCCGCACCTGCCGGCCGGGTCCCCGGACCGGGTCGCCCTCGAAGGGTTCGTCCGCGCCGGCACCGACGCCCTGGTCGAGCACGGCGTGCACGACGGCGTCCTGCGGCCGGGCAACGACTGGAGCCGCCCGACCGACGAGCCGATCCCGTACTCGACCGCGCTCAGCGCGATCATGGCGCTCGAGCAGCGCTGGCGAGTCGAAGCCGGCTACCCGGATCCCGCGGGTGCGCCCGCGGACCGGGTCGCCGCGGCCGGCTGACGCCGCGCCGCTCCACGCCACGCCCCCGTCGGTCCGCTCAGCGGGTCGGCGGGGGCGCCGTCGACTCCCCCGGCACCAGCTCCGTCGGCAGCATCACCTTGTCGACCGTGCGGGGGTCCGCACGCTGCCGTCGGACGCCCTCGATCGCGCGCTCGCCGAGCGCCCGCTGCTGCTGGCGCACGTGGGTGAACCGGAACAGGCCGTCGTCGAACGCCGCGTCGGGATGGTCGAAGCACACCACCGAGACGTCGTCCGGCACGCCCAGCCCCAGCCGCCGGCACGCCTCGCGCAGCAGGAGCGCGATGTTGTACTCGGCCGCCAGGTAGCCGGTCACGTGCGGGTGCGCGCGGACGAACTCCACCAGGCGGTCCACGTCCTCGTCCTTGGTGACCGTGCTGCCGGGCACGGTGGACCCGATCTCCCGCAGCTCCGCCGTGCCGTCGAGCGTCCGGTGGAACGCGGCGTGGGCGTGCACCCAGCCGTTGCGCCGCTCCTCGCTCGTCGACACGTGGCTGGCGGCGCTCACGAACCCGACGCTGGTGTGGCCGAGCTCGAAGAGGTGCGCCGTCGCCGCGATCGCGCCCGCGAGGTTGTCCGAGCGCACCGCCGACACCGGGATGCCGTCGTACACGCGGTCCAGGATCACCAGCGGGAACCGGCGCGTCACCAGCTCGAGCGCCGCCGGCGGGATGTACTCCGACGACGACGGCTGCAGCACGAGTCCCGAGACCCCCGCGTCCAGGAGCGACCGGATGCTCGCGTCCTCCACGTCGACGTCGCCCGACGACCGCATGAGCACGAGGTGGTCGTCGGTGCCCGCGCCGGCCAGCAGCCCCTCCAGCACGCGGCTGCCGAACGTGTCGTCGAAGTTCGTCACCACGCACCCGATCAGCGGGCGGGCCGGCACCGCGCCCGCGGCCTGCGGGGTCGTCGGCTGCGCGCTGGTGACGAAGGTGCCGAGCCGCGGCCGCCGGACGATCAGGCCGTCGGCCCGCAGCAGGTCGAGCGCGCGCTTCACCGTGATGGCGCTGACCACGTACTCCTGGGACAGCTCGGCCTCGGACGGCAGCCGGTCGCCCACCGCGTACGTGCCGTCCCCGATGCGATCGCGCAGCGCGTCGTAGACCTGCCGGTAGAGCACCACGCGTGACCTCCGTCGATGTCGTTCAAGCATATTCAATGTATCCGCCTACGACGCCGCTCGGGGTGCAACGCGCCGTCGCCCCTGCCCCACCGCGCTGCCCCGCGCTGCCCCGCCACCCTCGCCGCCGCCGAGATCGCAGCAGATGCGGGGTTCACCGCCCCGGAACCCCGCATCTGCTGCAACCTCGGCGCGGCCTGGGCGTGGCGCGGCAGACTGGCGCGCAGCGGGGACGCGACGGAGCGGCCCCGCCCGACGGACGGGGTGGGCATGCTGCTCGAGGACAGGATCGCGGTCGTCTACGGGGCGGCCGGCGCGGTCGGCGGCGCGACCGCCCGGACGTTCGCGCGGGAGGGCGCGCACGTGGTGCTCGTGGGCCGCCGGCGCGACCCGCTGGACGCGGTCGCCGACGACGTCCGGCGCGCCGGCGGGCACGTCGAGGTCGCCGTCGTGGACGCGGCGGACCCCGAGGCCGTGGACGCGCACGTCGGCGCCGTGGTCGCCGAGCACGGCAGGCTGGACGTCAGCCTGAACGCGACCAGCCTGCGCGGCGACCTCCAGGGGACGCCGCTGCGCGAGATGCCGGTCGACGACTTCCTGCTGCCCGCGATGACGGGCCTGCGCTCGCAGTTCTGCACCGCCACCGCAGCGGCGCGCCGGATGACGGAGGCGGGCTCGGGGGCGATCCTCACGCTGTCCACCTCGGCGGCGGCGCTGGCGGGCCGGGACCGGCGGTTCCACGCGACCGGCGGGTTCGGCGTGGCGTGCGCGGCGGTCGAGGAGCTGACCCGCTCGCTGGCGGGCGAGGTCGGGCGGCACGGGGTGCGGGTGGTCTGCCTGCGGCCCGACGCCCTGCCGGAGACGTGGGGCGAGCGGACCCCGGCGGCGCGGGAGGCGGAGCGGTTCATGACCGACGGCACGGCCCTCGGCCGGATGCCGACGCTGCAGCAGGTAGCGGACGCGGCGGCGTTCGCGGCGTCGGACCGGGCCGGCGCCGTCACCGGCGCGATCCTCGACCTGACGTGCGGCTCGGTCATGCAGCGCTGAGGGCGTGACGAGCGCGTGAGGTCGGCACGAGCTCGTGAGGTCGGCACACGTGAGTGACGACCTCACCAGGACGTGACGACCTCACGAGGATGTGACGACGTCGATGTGACCGGTCGAGGCGCCCGGGCGCGGGGCCGCACGCGCACCGGTCGGGCGCCGGGGCGCGTAGCGTCGGGGGCACCATGGGTCGGGAGCCGTTCGCGGACCGGGCGCAGGCGGGCGCCGCGCTCGCGGGGCGGCTCGCGGCCTCTGCCAGGGCCTCTGCTCCCGCCAGGCCCACTCCTGAACCGTCCGCGCCCGCCCGGCCGGGCGTCGTCGTGCTCGCGCTCCCCCGTGGCGGCGTGCCCGTGGCCGTCCCGGTCGCCGAGGCGCTCCGGGCGCCGCTCGACGTGCTGGTGGTGCGCAAGCTCGGCCTGCCGCGGCAGCCGGAGCTCGCGATGGGCGCGCTCGCCGGGCTGGGCGGCGAGGTGGTGGAGGTGCGGCACGAGCCGGTGCTGCGCGCGGCCCGGGTGCCGGCTGCGGTGCTCGACGCGGTGCGCGCGGCGGAGCTCGTCGAGCTGCGGCGGCGCGAGGCGGCCTTCCGGCGCGACCTGCCCGCGCTGCCCGTGGCGGGGCGGGCGGTGGTCGTGGTCGACGACGGGGCGGCGACCGGGTCGACGGTCCGCGCGGCGGTGGCGGCGCTGCGCCGGGGCGGCGCGGCGCGGGTCGTCGTGGCGCTGCCGGTGTGCCCGCCCGACACGGCCGCCGTGCTGGCCGACGAGGCCGACGAGCTGGTGTGCCTCCGGTCGCCGGCGCGGTTCCAGGCGGTGGGGCTGGAGTACGCGGACTTCGCGCCGCCGCGCGACGACGAGGTGGCGGCCCTGCTGCGGGCGGCCCGCGCCGCCCGGCCGGCCTAGGCGCGGGTCAGCTGAAGCCGATCGCCCGCTGCGCGACCCGGTACGCGAGCACCGACACCCGGCGCCCCGCGGGCCCGGGCAGGTTCGAGATCTGCCCGAGCACCGACCAGCGCACCTTGCGGTACAGCCACGGGTCCTGCGCCCGGAGCTCGGACCACAGCCGGTCCTTCTCCGCCAGGTGCCCGCGCGTGCCCGCCCGGATGAGCAGGATCGACGACACGGCGCAGATGATCTCGACGTAGTGCAGCCGGTACGCCCGCAGCCGCCGGTCGGCCACCCGCACCCGCGACAGGTGCTCGAGCATGAGCCGGTTGACCCGCAGCTGCTGGTCGATGCGCCGGATCATCACGGCCTCCTGCACCGACTGGTCCGAGCGCCCGATGAAGTACCGGTACAGGTCGACGTCCAGGTAGTACAGCGTCGACACGTGCGCGAGCGGCACCAGCGCGTACAGGTTGTCGACGTAGAACGTGTGCTCCGGCAGCACCAGGCCCGCCTCGCGCAGCACGGCGGTCCGGTAGGTCAGCGCGTGCATCATCAGGTACTGGCGCTTGGCGAACCGCCGGGTCTGCCCCCAGTGCAGCACCCGCCCGGCGGGCAGCGCGCCCTGGTACCGCACGACGGTCTTGGTGCGCTTGCCGACCTTCTCGTACACGAAGTTCGACACCAGCAGGTCGACCGGCCGGTCGGCGTCGAGGAACCCGCGCAGGGTGGCCAGCACCGACGCGAGCGCCGGACCGTCCACCCAGTCGTCCGCGTCCACGACCTTGAGGTACGCGCCGCGCGCCTCGGCCAGCCCCGCGTTGATCGCCGACCCGTGGCCGCCGTTCGGCTTCGAGATCAGCCGCACGGTGCCGGGGTGCGCGGCTTCGTACCGCCGGGCGAGCGCCGCGGTCCCGTCCGTCGAGCCGTCGTCGACGACCAGCACCTCGACGCCGTCCGGCCCCACCAGGGAGTCGAGGGCGCGCGCGAGGTACGGCTCCGCGTTGTACGCGGGGACGACGACGGTCAGGACGGGGGTGCTCACGCCGAGCGCACCTCCGTGGCGTCCGCGGCTGCGGCCGGCGCCGCGTCCTCGGGGACCTGCTTGAAGATGACCTTGAAGATCGGGAAGAACACCCAGAACGAGATCGCCGCGTTGATGATCATCGTGACGAAGTCGGCCAGCGTCTCGCCGGTGCCGCCGAGGCCCCAGGTGTCGATGAACAGGTCGTAGATCGGCGCCTTGTACAGGCCCTGCAGCGCGGCCGCGGCGATCGTGATGATCACGTAGGCGATGGCGTACCAGGTCGCGGCCTTGGCGACCGACGAGTTCGACTTGAACGTGATGTTGCGCTGGGCGAAGAAGTTGATGACCTGGGCGATCAGCAGGGTGATCTGCACGGCCAGGAAGTATGCCAGGCCGCCACCGCCGCCCGGGAGGGCACCCTCGGCGTAGTCGAAGACGAAGTACTGCGAGCCGTCCGGGTTGGAGCCGATCGGCCAGACCTGGAACGAGGTGTCGACCAGCGACGTCATGCCGAACAGCCACTTGATGAGCGGCATGAGCGCGAGCTGCAGCACGGTGATGCCGTTGCTCAGCACGAAGAAGACGACGAACTGGGCGACGCCCGGCCGCTTGGTGGCGAACCGGCCCCAGGCGTCCTTGAGACGGGTGAACATACGAGCGGGTCTCTCTTCCAGGAGGTCAGGCGTCGCCGCGCAGCTGGCGCGCGGTCTCGCGGTTGGCGCGGCGGTTGCGGAGGAACCCGCGGATCGTGGCGCCGGCGCCGGCGAAGAAGTGGCCGTTGACGATGCGGACGATGCCGTCCACCATCTCGGCGCTGACCATGCCGTTGGTCATCTTCCCGATGGCCCGGAACGGCATGTTGAGCAGGAACAGGATGTTGAGGTCGGGCTTGCCCTTGCGGTCGGCGCGGTCGCGCAGCAGCGCGAGCACGCGGTACGCCAGGCGCGCGAGCGGGCTGCGCGCGGTCTGCATCCGGCCGAGCGCGTCGTTCACGCCGAGCGGCCCGGACCAGGAGGCCGGCGGGACCGGCCGGCCGAGCAGCGCCGCGAAGTCGGCGTCGGGCACGTGCCGGACGTCGCCGGTGCGGTACCGGACCGGGACCGGGTCCTCCGCCACCGGCGGGACGGTCCCCGCCACCTCGACGGTGGCCTTCTCGGTCAGGTCCGCGACGTTCGCACCGGCGAGCACGGTCCAGGTGCCGCGCTCGACCTGCCACGCCCCGGTGCCCACGTCGAAGTGCCGGAACGCCGCGTCGCCCAGGGGGACGGTCACGGTGCTCGACTCCCCCGGGGCGAGCTCGACCCGGGCGAACCCGGCGAGCGTGCGGTCCGGCCGGTGCACGCCCGGCGTCTCGCGCCGCACGTAGACCTGCACCACGTCCGAGCCCGCGACGGCGCCCGTGTTGGTCACGGTCACCGTGGCCGCGTCGGCCGTCGCGGTCAGACCGGAGTACGCGAACGAGGTGTACGACAGCCCGAAGCCGAACGGGAACGTCACCGGGACGCCCGCGGTCGTGTAGTACCGGTAGCCGACGAACAGGCCCTCTCGGTACTCGGCGGTCCGCTGCTGCCCGGGGAACGTGTCCGCGGTCGGGGTGTCGGACAGCCGCACCGGCACGGTCTCGGCGAGCCGCCCGGCCGGGTTCGCGGCACCGGTCAGCACGTCGAGCAGCGCGCCCGCGCCGGCCTGGCCGGACAGGTAGCCGTGCACCAGCGCCTGCGCGGAGCCGAGCCACGGCATCTCGACGACGCCACCGGCGGCCAGCACCACGACGGTGCGCGGGTTCGCGGCGTGCACGGCCTCGAGCAGCTCGGTCTGCGCCGCGTGCAGCGTGAGGGTCGACCGGTCCAGGCCCTCGGACTCGGCGATCTCGTCCAGGCCGAGGAACAGCAGGGCGACGTCGGCGCCGCGGGCCGCCTCGACGGCCTCGGCGCGCAGCGCGGCGTCGGGGGTGCCGTTGCGCCGGAAGCCGGGCGCGAACGACGTCATCTCCAGCCCGGAGTCGCCGATCACGTCGAGGACCGAGTCCAGGCGGGTCGGGTTCACGGCCGAGGAGCCGGCGCCCTGGTAGCGCGGGGTGCGCGCGAAGTCGCCGATCACCGCGACCCGGGTCCCGGCCGCGAGCGGCAGGATCGCGTCCTCGTTCTTGAGCAGCACCGCGGAGCGGGCCGCGACCCGGCGGGCCAGCGCGTGGTGCGCGGCGTCGTCGACGGCCGGGGCCGTGCCGGGCTCGCGGGCGTCGGCCACCAGCCGCAGCACCTCGGCGGCGCGCGCGTCGAGGTCGGCCTCGGCCAGCCGGCCGTCTCGCACCGCGGCGACGAGCTGCCGCGCCGAGTCCAGCCCGGCCGCCGGCATCTCGAGCGTCCCGCCCGCGGCCGCCGCGGCGACGACGTCGTTCGAGCCGCCCCAGTCGGAGATGACCGCGCCGTCGAAGCCCCACTCGTCGCGCAGCACGGTGCCGAGCAGGAACGGGTCCTCGTGGGCGTAGGTGCCGTTCACCAGGTTGTAGGACGACATGATCGTCCGCGGCCGCGCGGTCTCGACGACGATGCCGAAGGCGGTCAGGTAGATCTCCCGCAGCGTCCGCTCGTCGACCACGGAGTCCGACGCCATCCGGCGCAGCTCCTGGGAGTTCGCGGCGTAGTGCTTGGGGCAGGCGGCGACGCCGGCGGACTGGATGCCGCGCACGTACCCGGCGGCCATCCGCCCGGCCAGCAGCGGGTCCTCGGAGAAGTACTCGAAGTTGCGCCCGCCCAGCGGGGACCTTTTGATGTTCAGGCCCGGGCCGAGCAGCACGTCGACGTCCTGGGCGGCGGCCTCGGCGCCGAGCGCCCGGCCGACCTCCTCGGCCAGCTCGGGGTCCCAGGTGTTCGCCACGGCCGCGGCCGTCGGGAAGCAGGTCGCCGGCTGCGACTCGGCGATGCCGAGGTGGTCCGCGGCGCCGGTCTGCTTGCGCACGCCGTGCGGGCCGTCCGCCAGCCAGATCGAACGCACCGAGTGCCGCGGCAGGTCGTGGGTCTCCCAGACCGTCTTGCCGGTGAGCAGGGCGGCCTTCTCCAGCAGGGTCAGGTTCTCGATCATGACGTCCTCGGCGGTGGTGCGGCGTGGCGGTGGTTCGGGGGTCCGGGGTCGCGGCCCCGGTCGCCGGGGCGGGAGGGGGGGGGAATGGCCGCCCCGGGGGGGGGGGCCGGGGGGGGGTGGCCCCCGGGAACCCGGCGGGTCTGGGCCC
>NZ_JAGXJG010000658.1:0-231 GCF_019091725.1 Cellulomonas sp. GbtcB1
GACCTTCCTGCGGGTCTCGGTGCGACGTCGGTCACCCCGCCGAACGATCTTCGAGCCGCTCCGCTCGACGCGGCCGACCGGCAGCTGGTCCGGCTGCTCCAGGAGGACGGCCGGGTCGCCAACAACGCGCTCCCCGCCGCCGTGGGGATCGCGCCGTCGACCTGCCTGGCGCGGGCCCGGGCCCTGCGGCGGGCCGGCGTCATCCGCGGGTTCCACGCGGACGTCGACCCC
>NZ_JAGXJG010000659.1:0-231 GCF_019091725.1 Cellulomonas sp. GbtcB1
ATCGCGTCGTCCGGTGACGGCGGCACGGGCCTCATGCCCGCCTGACGCACCGACCCACGACAGGGCCGTGCCGCACCCCACGGGGTGCGGTCCGGCCCTTCGTGCGTCCCGGGCCGGCCGACCCGCGCACGGGCGGGTGGCCAGGGCGAACGTGCACCAGGAGCGGTTCACCCGGTGGTGCGACCGGGGCCTGGGCGCCTGCACCCACCGGTCCCAGGAGGGCCTGGAGGG
>NZ_JAGXJG010000660.1:0-231 GCF_019091725.1 Cellulomonas sp. GbtcB1
CCGCGCTGGTCGCCGCCGCCACGCTGTCCGACCGGTACATCACCGGCCGCCAGCTCCCGGACAAGGCGATCGTCCTGGTCGACGAGGCCGCGTCCCGGCTGCGCATGGAGCTCGACTCCTCCCCGGTCGAGATCGACGTGCTGCAGCGCGCCGTCACCCGGCTGGAGATGGAGGAGGTCGGGCTGTCCGAGGCGGACGGCCCGGCCTCCCGCGAGCGGCTGGAGAAGCTGC
>NZ_JAGXJG010000661.1:0-231 GCF_019091725.1 Cellulomonas sp. GbtcB1
CCTCCGTCTCAGCCCGCTCACAGCCGGCGGGCGGCGTTCTGCAGGAACGCGTGCACCGCGGGCCGCAGGTTGTCGCCCCAAACGGCGACGACGACCATCCCGGCGGCCACCAGCAGCAGCATCAGGAGCAGGCCGGCCCAGCCCGTGCGGTGCGGCACGGCCGGCTCAGTACGCGGGCCGCAGCCACCGGGAGCCGTCGACCCTCAGCAGGTCGTCGACCGCGCCGGCGGA
>NZ_JAGXJG010000662.1:0-231 GCF_019091725.1 Cellulomonas sp. GbtcB1
GGCCCGCGGTCGAGGAACCGGGCTATCAGCGCCGCGACCAGCAGCACGAACGCCACCTGCCACGCGCCGGTGCCGCTGACGTGCACCACGAGGTCGCCCAGCCCGACGCCGATCGCGACGCCCACCGCGAGCTCGGCGACCCGGCGCAGGGCGCGGTCGGCGGTGGACCCGGGAGCGATCCACGGGCTCACCGGGGGGAAGAACGGGGCGCTGTGACCGTGCACGGCGGGC
>NZ_JAGXJG010000663.1:0-231 GCF_019091725.1 Cellulomonas sp. GbtcB1
GACCACGCTGCCGCGGCCGTATGCCGGGCCGTTCCGGATCTGGCACGGCTCGGCCACCTCCCGGTTCGCCGTCGAGCTCGCGGCGCGGTGGGGCGACCCGGTCGTCACCGCGAACGCCCTGCAGCCGCGGGAGAACTACGCCGTGCTGCTCGACCACTACCGCGTGCAGTACGCCGCGCACGGCCACGACCCGGCCCGCGCGTACGTCGGCTCCGGCTCCTGCGGGCTGTT
>NZ_JAGXJG010000664.1:0-231 GCF_019091725.1 Cellulomonas sp. GbtcB1
CAGCGAGCGCGGCCGCCCCCCGCGCCCCGCGGCACCCGCGCCGCCCGACGGGCCCTCTTCGCCGGCGTCGCCGTCCGCCCGGGCCGCCCCGTCCGTCCCGTCCCCCCGCGCCGGCCCCGGCCACCGCGGCCGCGACCCCTCCTCCGCGAGCAGCACCCGGAGCCGGTCGCTCAGGTGGCCCGCCAGCCAGGGCGCGGACGCGAACTGCTGGGCGTGCGTCTGCTCGTGCAG
>NZ_JAGXJG010000665.1:0-231 GCF_019091725.1 Cellulomonas sp. GbtcB1
TGCCGGCGACGCTGCGGTCCGCGATGCGCGAGGGCCTGCGGGGGCGGGGCGGAGACGCCGCGGGTGACGGTGGGGGCGCCTAGGCTTGGCCCTGCCATGACGTCGCTCTTCGAGACCCTGCCGCTGCCCGGACTCGCCCTCTCCGACCTCGGTCGCCTGCCGGCCGCCGTGCCTCCGCGCGGCGACCTGCCCGGCGACGGTGCCGGCGCCGACGCGCCCCGGGACGGCGAC
>NZ_JAGXJG010000666.1:0-231 GCF_019091725.1 Cellulomonas sp. GbtcB1
GACGGCGACGCGTCTGCGGCGGACCCCGCCGTGACGCAGGCGGGCGCCGCCGTGAAGGCCGCCCAGCAGGCGGTGCTCGCGCAGTACCAGGCGGCGCAGGCGGCGCTGGCGGAGGCGTCCACCGCGACTGCGGCCGCGCAGGAGGGGTGCCGGGCGGTGCTCGACGACGACGGCTCGGGTGTCGGGTCCGGTGGGGGCTCGGGCGGCGGGGCCGGCGACGGGTCGACCGAC
>NZ_JAGXJG010000667.1:0-231 GCF_019091725.1 Cellulomonas sp. GbtcB1
CGCCTTCAGCGCAGACTTTTCATCAAGAGGTGACAAGGTCTTGTGTTGGATGAGCTCGGACTGTGGTCGGTCAGGCTCATCCCGCTTAGTATCGTGCGTCACAAGCTCGGCCTTCTCGTCAATTGTTTGAGGGGCTCTCTGATCGGCCACTAGTCCCTCGGCCTTTGGGGAAACGAGGGATGCGGGAGAGGCAAGCGAAGCCCCAGCTGTAGAAGAAGCAGCTCCGGAAGG
>NZ_JAGXJG010000068.1:0-21258 GCF_019091725.1 Cellulomonas sp. GbtcB1
GACCGGCCCGCCGACCCCGCCGCCCGCGGCCTCGGCGCCGTCGCCCGGCAGCACCGCCGGCCGCCACGGCTGCTGCTGCGCCAGCGCCCACACGGCCGGCCGCGGCAGCAGCGCCGTGACCGGGCCGCCCGGGTCGAGCACCACGAGCTCCCAGCCCTCGCTCACCACCGACAACGCCGCGCGGACCACGTCGGTCGGCACCGGCCGCGCCTCGCGCCGCCAGGCCGCCATCGTCGCGACGGACGAGAACACCGGCAGCGCCGTCCGGCCGTCGGGGGCCTGCAGCGCGACGATGCCGGCGGACGCCTCCTTGTCGACGGTGTGCGCGTGCCCGCCGACCTCGACGGTCTCGGCCGCCTCGAGCTCGGCCAGCACCGGCACCAGCACCCGGGTGCCCGCCAGGGCCTCGACGACGGCGGCGAGCGACCCGCTGCCCTCGCCCAGCGCGGTCAGCGCCGCCGCGACCGCGGGGTCGGCGCTGCCGTCGTCCCCGGCGAACGCCGAAGTCGGCGGCAGCTCGCGCCCGGTCACGGGCGGCCGGCGACGTCCAGGGCCTCGGGCAGCGTGAACGCGCCCGCGTACAGGGCCTTGCCGACGATGGCGCCCTCGACGCCCACCGGGACCAGCTCGCGCAGCACCCGCAGGTCGTCGAGCGACGAGATGCCGCCGGACGCGACGACCGGTGCGTCGGTGCGCGCGCACACCTCGCGGAGCAAGTCGACGTTGGGGCCGCGGAGCGTGCCGTCCTTGGTCACGTCGGTGACGACGTAGCGCGAGCAGCCGACCGCGTCGAGGCGGGTCAGCACCTCCCAGAGGTCGCCGCCCTCGCGGGTCCAGCCGCGGGCGGCGAGCGTGGTGCCCCGCACGTCCAGGCCGACCGCGATGGCGTCGCCGTGCCGGGCGATGGCGTCGGCGGTCCAGTCCGGGTCCTCCAGCGCGGCGGTGCCGAGGTTGACCCGGGCGGCGCCGGTGGCGAGCGCGCGCTCCAGCGAGGCGTCGTCGCGGATGCCGCCCGACAGCTCGACCTTCACGCCCTTGCCCGACAGCACCTGAGCGACGTCGGCGAGCAGCGGGGCGTTCGACCCCCGGCCGAACGCGGCGTCCAGGTCGACGAGGTGGATCCACTCCGCGCCGCCGGCCTGCCAGTCGAGCGCGGCGGCGAGCGGGTCGCCGTAGGAGGTCTCCGAGCCGGCCTCGCCCTGGACGAGGCGGACGGCCTGGCCGTCGGCGACGTCGACGGCGGGCAGGAGCTGCAGACGGTCGGACATGGGTCTCCTCGTTCGGGGGCGTGCGGTGGTGCGGGTGGCGCGCCGGTGGCGGCGCGGCCGGTCAGTCGAGCGAGCCGACCCAGTTCTCGAGCAGCTGGGCGCCGGCGTCCCCGGACTTCTCCGGGTGGAACTGGGTGGCGGCGAGCGGGCCGTTCTCGACCGCGGCGACGAACCGGCCGCCGTGCTCGGACCACGTCACCAGCGGCGGGGTCAGCCGGTCGCTGTCGACCTGCTCGGACAGCGGGAAGCTGCGGGCGGCGTACGAGTGCACGAAGTAGAACCGCTCGTCCTCGATGCCGGCGAACAGCCGGGTGCCCTCGGGCGCGTCGACCGTGGACCAACCCATGTGCGGGACGACCTCGGCCTCCAGGCGGTCCACGGTCCCGGGCCACTCGCCGATGCCCTCGGTCTCGACGCCGTGCTCGTCGCCGCGGTCGAACATGACCTGCATGCCGACGCAGATGCCGAGCACGGGGCGGCCGCCCGCGAGCCGCCGGTCGACGATCTGCTCGCCGCGCACCCCGCGCAGCCCCGCCATCACCGCCGCGAACGCGCCGACGCCCGGGACGACGAGCCCGTCGGCCTCCCCGGCGTGCTGCGCGTCGGACGTCAGCTCGACCTGGGCGCCGACCCGCTCGAGGGCGCGCACGGCCGAGCGGACGTTCCCGAATCCGTAGTCCAGGACGACGACACGAGGCTGGCTGGGCACGCCTCCCAGGCTACCGGGCGCGCGCCGGACCGGCCGTCCCACGTCCGGTGCGCGGGACGTGACGTCGGCGTCAGTCCTTGCGGCGCCGCCCCCCGGCGGACAGCGCGCGCATCGCGGCCCACCGCGACATGCCCACGCTCGTCTCCACGCCCGCGACCTCGCCCACCGGCTTCCCGCCGACGAGGAGGTCGTCGAGCAGGTCGGGCGCGCCGGAGAGCACGAGGCCGGCCGCGAGGTCGTCCTCCTTCTCCCCCGCCGACCAGCGGCTGGCGGCGATGCGACCCGCGCGGCGGTCCAGCAGGATGACCGGCGAGGTGCGCAGCATCCGGGAGATCGCGGCCGCGGCCTCGGCGGTCCCGGCCGCGTCCGCGGTGTGCCGCAGGACCGCGAGCGCCCCGACCGGCGACGGCACGGCGTCGACGTCGACCCCCGCGAGCGAGCAGGCGGCGGCGAGCGGCTTCGCGCCCGCGACCTGGGTGACGACGATCGCGACGACCGGCTCGTCGGGCTCGGCGGCCGCGGCCTCCAGCCCCGCGAGGTCGTCGGGGACCTCGACGGACGGAGCGTCGTCGGCCTGCGGGGCGGGCCGCGCCGGCTCAGCGGGCGCCGGGTCCAGGCCGTCGAGCCCCGACAGGTCGTCGGGGATCTCGAAGCCGAGGTCGTCGTCCTCCGGGCGCCCGGGCCCGTCCGGCGTCCCCGCGGTCACAGGGCGCCCTTCGTGCTCGGGATGCCGTCGACCCGCGGGTCCAGCGCGACCGCGAACCGCAGCGCACGCGCCAGCGCCTTGAACTGCGCCTCGACGATGTGGTGCGGGTCGCGGCCGGCGAGCACGCGGACGTGCATGCCGAACGCGGCGTGGTGCGCGATCGACTCCAGCACGTGCCGGGTCAGCGAGCCGGTGAAGTGCCCGCCGATCAGGTGGTACTCCTGGCCCTCGGGCTCCCCGGAGTGCACGAGGTACGGGCGGCCGGACACGTCGACCACGGCCTGCGCCAGCGCCTCGTCCAGCGGCACGGTGGCGTCGCCGAACCGCGCGATGCCCCGCTTGTCGCCCAGCGCGGCGCGCAGCGCCTCGCCCAGGCAGATCGCGACGTCCTCGACGGTGTGGTGCGCGTCGATGTGCGTGTCGCCGGTCGCCCGGACGGTCAGGTCGATGAGCGAGTGCTTGCCCAGCGCGGTGAGCATGTGGTCGTAGAACGGCACCGTGGTGCTGATCTCCGTGCGCCCCGTGCCGTCCAGGTCGACCTCGACGACGACGCTGGACTCGCTCGTCGTGCGCTCGACCCGGGCGGTGCGCCCGCCGTCCGTCGTGCTCAAATCCCCAGCACCTCCCACAGCGCGGCGGTGAACGCCGCGGTCTCCTCCGGGGTGCCGACCGACACCCGCAGCCATCCTTCCGGGCCGACCTCGCGGATCAGCACGCCCCGGTCCAGCAGACCCTGCCAGACCTCGTGCCGGTCCTCGCCGACCTGGAACAGCACGAAGTTCGCGTCGGACTCCGCGACGCGCAGCCCGCGGTCGCGCAGGTCGAGCACGAGCTGGTCCCGCTCGGCCCGCAGCGAGCCGACCTGGGCCATGAGCTCCGGCGCGTGCCGCAGCGCCGCGCGGGCGGTCGCCTGGGTCACCGCCGACAGGTGGTACGGCAGCCGGACCACGCGCAGCGCGTCCACCAGCTCCCGCGACGCGGCCAGGTAGCCGACGCGGGCGCCGGCCAGGCCGAACGCCTTCGACATCGTGCGGCTGACGGCCAGGTGCGGGTGGTCCGCGAGCAGGGTGAGCGCCGACTCGACGCCCTCCCGGCGGAACTCCCCGTAGGCCTCGTCGACGACGACCACGCAGCCCCCCGGCACCTCGGCCGCGGCCGCGAGCACCGCGCGCACCGTGTCGAGCTCCAGCGCCGTGCCGGTCGGGTTGTTCGGGCTGGTGAGCAGCACGACGGACGGCGCCTCGCGGGCGATGAGCGCGCGGGCCTCCACCGGGTCGACGTCGAACTGCTCGGTGCGTCGGCCGGCCACCCACCGGGTGTGCGTGTCGCGCGCGTACTCCGGGTACATCGAGTACGTCGGGGCGAACGACAGCGCCGTGCGGCCGGGGCCACCGAAGGCCTGCAGCAGGTGCAGCATGACCTCGTTCGACCCGTTGGCCGCCCACACCTGCTCGGGCGCGACGCGGACCCCCGACTCGACGGCGAGGTAGTCGGCCAGGTCGCCGCGCAGGCCGAGGAACTCGCGGTCGGGGTACCGGTTCAGCCCGTGCGCGGCCTCCGCGACGGCGGCAGCGATGTCCGCGACGACCTGCGGCGACGGCGGGTACGGGTTCTCGTTGACGTTGAGCAGCACCGGCACGTCGAGCTGCGGGGCGCCGTAGGGCACCTCGCCGGCCAGCTCGGGGCGCACCGGCAGCACGGGCCGCGCGGCCTGGGGGGCGGTGTCGGGTGCGGTCACCGGGCGATCGTATCCGCGCTCCGGCCGCGGGACGCCGGTCGTCCACAGGCGGCGCCCGCGGGGCGGCGGGGTGTCGGCGGCGGTGGCTAGGGTCGGGGGCGATGACTTCCGTGGACCAGAACGCCCCGACCGGACCCGACGCGGCCGAGCGCGCCGCCCTGCGCGAGGAGGCGGAGGCCGTGCTGCGCCGGCTCGTCGGCCGGGAGGACGCACGGCTGCGGGACGACCAGTGGCGGGCGATCGACGCGCTGGTGAGCGACCACCGGCGCGCGCTCGTCGTGCAGCGCACCGGGTGGGGCAAGTCGGCCGTGTACTTCGTCGCGACCGCCCTGCTGCGGGCGCGCGGGGCGGGGCCCACGGTGCTGGTGTCCCCGCTGCTCGCGCTCATGCGCAACCAGGTGGCCTCCGCGCAGCGCGCGGGCGTCAAGGCCGCGACGCTGAACTCCGCCAACGTCACCGAGTGGGACGAGGTGCACGCGCAGATCGCCGCGGGCGAGGTCGACGTGCTGCTCGTCTCCCCCGAGCGGCTGACCCACCCGCAGTTCCGCGACGAGGTGCTGCCGCGGCTCGCGGCCGACGCGGGCCTGGTCGTGATCGACGAGGCGCACTGCATCTCGGACTGGGGCCACGACTTCCGCCCCGACTACCGGCGGATCCGCACCCTGCTGGGCGAGCTGCCCGACGGCATCCCCGTGCTCGCGACCACGGCGACCGCGAACGCCCGGGTGACCGCCGACGTCGCCGAGCAGCTGGGCACCGCGGTGCGGGACGACGTCCTGGTGCTGCGCGGCCCCCTCGACCGGTCCAGCCTCGACCTGTCCGTGGTGCGCCTGCCCGACACCGCGGCGCAGCTCGCGTGGCTGGCGCAGAACCTCGCGGCGTTCGAGGGGTCGGGCATCGTCTACTGCCTGACGATCGCCGCCGCGCAGCAGGTCACCGAGCACCTGCGCGCCGCCGGCCTCGACGTCCGCACCTACACCGGCCAGACCGACCCGGCCGAGCGCGAGGTGGCCGAGGCCGACCTGCTCGCCAACCGGGTCAAGGCGCTGGTCGCGACGTCCGCGCTCGGCATGGGCTTCGACAAGCCCGACCTGGGCTTCGTCGTGCACGTCGGCGCGCCGTCCTCCCCCATCGCCTACTACCAGCAGGTCGGCCGCGCGGGGCGCGCCGCGGAGGCCGTCGGCGGCCGCGCGACCGCGGTCCTGCTGCCCGGCCGCGAGGACCGCGCGATCTGGGAGTGGTTCGCCTCGACCGCGTTCCCGCCGGAGGACGACGTGCGCGCCGCGCTCCGGGCGCTGCGCGAGGGCGGCACGCTGTCGACCGCCGCGCTGGAGACGCACGTGTCCCTGCGCCGGTCCCGGCTGGAGCAGATGCTCAAGGTGCTCGACGTCGACGGCGCGGTCCGCCGGGTGCGCGGCGGCTGGGAGGGCACCGGCGAGCCGTGGTCCTACGACGCCGAGCGGTACGACCGGGTCACCGCGACCCGCAAGGCCGAGCAGCAGCTCATGGTCGACTACGTGACCACCGAGGGCTGCCGGATGGCGCACCTGCGCCGGGCGCTGGACGACCCCGAGCTCGCAGGCCCGGCCGGCGAGGCCTGGCGGTGCGGGCGGTGCGACCGGTGCACCGGCACCGCGGTGGGAGTCACGCCGGACGCCGAGCACGTCGCCGGCGCCCAGGCGCTGCTGACGACGGCGGGCGTGGCGGTGGACCCGCGGCGGCAGTGGCCGACCGGCATGGCGACGCTCGGCCTCGACCTGCGCGGACGCATCCCGGCGGAGGAGAACGCCGAGCCCGGCCGCGCCGTCGCCCGGCTCGACTCGGTCGGCTGGGGCGGCCTGCTCCGCGACCTGTTCGGCGGCGACGCCGACCCGTCCGCCGGGCTGCCCGTGGCGCTGCGGGACCCGGTCCTCGCGACGCTGGACGCCTGGCACCCCGAGCACCGCCCGGAGGGCGTCGTGCTGATCCGGTCGACGACCCGGCCGACGCTCGTCGAGCACCTGGCGGCGGGCGTGGCGCGGCACCTCGGCGTCCCGCTGGTCGGCGCCGTCGCGCCCCGGCCGGACAGCCCGCCGACCCGGCACGACGTCAACTCCGCGCACCGGCTCGCGGCCGTGGCGCGGCGGCTGGAGCTCGACCTCGCGCCCGCCGCCGCGGCCGGGCTGCCGGGGCGCGCGGTGCTGCTGGTCGACGACCGCACCGACTCGGGCTGGACGCTCACGGTCGCGGCGCGGCTGCTGCGGCAGGCCGGGGCGGCCGCGGTGCTGCCGTTCGTGCTCGGCGTGGGCTGACCCGGAGGCTGCCCGGCGCGGCGGCACAGAGCGCCCGCCGGGTGCCGACCGGCCGAGCTGCCTCCTCAGCGCGGCAGCGCGAGGTCGAGCACCAGGTGCAGCCGCCGCTGGTCCGGCGAGGTCAACGGGGGCAGCACCAGAGCGGTCATCCCCAGGTCGACGGCCGCGCCGTCCCACGCTCCACGGTCGCCGACCATCAGCGCGTCGGCGGCCTCGACGCCCAGCTCGTCGAGCGCAGCCCGGAAGATCCGCGCGTCCGGCTTCGCGGCGCCGATCTCGTACGACAGCGCCCACGCACCGACCAGGTCGGCGAGGGACCCACCGCCCGGCGCTGGTTGCGCCGCGAAGGCGGGACGGAGGTCGACGTGGATGTCGCTGACGATTCCGATCGCCACCCCCGCCCCGGCCAATGCCGCCAGCACCTCGTGCGTGTCGTGCGCGAAGGGGGCGGCGGCCACGTCGGACTCGACCGCATACAGCGCCGCGGCGAGATCGTCGCCCACCTCCGCGGTCCGGAACCAGTGGTCGTACGCGGCCCGGTGCCGGGCGGCGTCGGCATCGACATCCGGCGCGTTCGCGAGCGACGCGTCGCCCGCGCGGAGCAGGACACACACCGCCTCGACGTCGGCGTCCTCGGTCGGCCGGCCGAGTCGCCTCAGCGCACGCCCGACCAGGCTGCGGTACGTCGGCGCCGGCACCAGCGTGCCGCGGTAGTCGAGCAGGACCGCCCTGAAGCCCACGACGCCGGCCCGGTCAGAACCGCGCGCGGACCGCCTCGCCGTGGGCGGGCAGCCCCTCGGCGTCGGCCAGCGCCACGATCCGGTCGGCGACCTCGCGCAGCGCGTCCGCGTCGTACTCGACGACCTGCACCGCGCGCACGAACGAGTGCACGCCCAGGCCGGACGAGAAGTGCGCGCAGCCGCCGGTGGGCAGCACGTGGTTCGACCCGGCCATGTAGTCGCCGAGCGACACCGGCGAGTAGGCCCCGACGAAGATCGCGCCCGCGCTCGTGACGCGCTCCGCGACGTCCGCGGCGTCGGCGGTCTGGATCTCCAGGTGCTCCGCGCCGTAGGCGTTGACGACCGCGAGACCGGCGTCGAGGTCGTCGACCAGCACGATCGCCGACTGCGGCCCGGTGAGCGCCTGGGCCACCCGCTCGGCGTGCCGGGTCGCCTGCACCCGGACCACCAGCTTGGACTCGACGGCACCGGCCAGCTCGATCGACGTGGTGACGAGCACGGACGCCGCCAGCGGGTCGTGCTCCGCCTGGGACACCAGGTCCGCGGCGACGTGGTCGGCGTCCGCCGTGCCGTCGGCGAGCACCGCGATCTCGGTCGGGCCGGCCTCGGCGTCGATGCCGACCGCCCCGCGCACCAGGCGCTTCGCCGCCGCGACGTACACGTTGCCCGGGCCGGTGATGACGTCGACCGGCTCGCAGAGCGTGTCCCCGTCGGCCGGCTCCGAGCCCGCCGCGCCGTAGGCCAGCATGCCGATCGCCTGAGCGCCGCCGACGGCGTACACCTCGTCGACACCCAGCAGCGCGCACGTGGCGAGCACCACCGGGTCCGGCAGGCCGCCGTTGTCGCGCTGCGGCGGCGAGGTCACGGCGAGCGAGCCGACGCCGGCCTCCTGCGCCGCGACCACGTTCATGATCACCGACGACGGGTAGACGGCCAGGCCGCCCGGCACGTAGAGGCCGACCCGGCGCACCGGGATCCACCGCTGCCGGACCTGGGCGCCGGGCGCGACCTGCACGGTGTGGTCGGCGGGCCGCTGCGCGGCGTGCACCTGGCGCACCCGGCGGATCGTCTCCTCCAGGGCGGCGCGCACGGCCGGGTCCAGCACGGACACCGAGGCCGCGATGGCGTCGGCGGGCACGCGCAGGTGCTCGGGGCGCACGCCGTCGAACCGCTCGGCCAGCTCACGCAGCGCGGCGGCGCCCCGGGCGCGGACGTCGGCGAGGATCGGCTCCACGGCCGCGGCGGCGGACTCGACGTCCAGCTCGGGGCGCGGCAGCGTCTCGAGCAGCTCACGGCGGGACAGGGTGCGACCACGCAGGTCGATGCGGGAGATCACGACCCGAGTCTATTCGCGGGCGCCGACGCGCAGCGCGCCGGTCCGGCCCTGGCAGGATGGACGGGTGACCATCGTGCCGATCTCCGACGACTCCATCCGCCTCGGCCAGTTCCTCAAGCTGGCCGGCCTGGCCGACTCGGGCGCCGACGCGCGCACCCTGCTGGACGAGGGCGAGGTCACGGTCAACGGCGAGCCCGAGTCCCGCCGCGGCCGCCAGCTGCGCAAGGGCGACGTGGTCGAGGTCGACGACCCCCGCGGCGCCAACTCCGCCGAGGTCGGCTGACCCGGGCCGCACCCCCGACGACCCGTCGCCGAGACGGCAACTCTCGGCTGTCTCAGACCGGCCGCGCACAGCCGAGAGTTGCCATCTCGGCGGGCGGTCGTGCGGGGTCAGCGCTCGGCGAGAGCACGGTAGGCCGGCAGCAGGGCCGCGAAGCGGGTGTCCCAGTCGCGGACGTCCGCGCCCGCCAGGTGGTCCGCGAGCTGGTCCAGGGACGTGTGCCAGCCCGCGCCGTAGCCGATCGCCTGCGCGTCCTCGAGCCGGGTGTGCACCAGCACGAGCACCGCGCCCTCCCCCGCCGCGTCCGGCTCGACCCGGACCTCGACCTCGCTCGCCCGCTCACCCGGGAAGCACCACTCGACGGCGAAGGCCCGCGGCGGGTCGCACGACCGGACGACACCGGTGGCGTTCTGGTCGGAGCCCGCCTCGTCCGCGCCCATCCGGAGCTCGTACGTCCCGCCCCGCACCAGCTCGCCGTGCACCGGCCCGAGCCAGCGCGCCAGACGCTCCGGCGTCGTCACCGCGTCCCACAGGTCCGCCGCGTCCGTGGGGTACCGGCGGCGGAACGTCACCGACGCCTCGCCGCCGAGCCGCAGCGCCCCGAGCGGGTCGCCGACCCCCGCCGGCGCTGTCGCACCCGCTGGCCCGCCCGTGCGCGGAGACGCGTCGCCGCCCGCCGCTCGACCCGTCGTCCCGTCCGTGCCCGTCATCGCGCCCGCCCCTCGTCGTCGCCCTCGCGCCGCTCGGCGGCCGCCGAGCCCGCTCCGCCGCGCTCCCGGCGCCCGCGCGCGACCTCCGTGCCCAGGGCGTCGAGCCGCTGGTCCCAGAACCGCCGGACGCCACCGACCCAGTCCTGCACCTCGTCGAGCGCCTCGGGCCGGACGGCGTACAGCCGCCGCGTGCCGTCTGCCTCGGCGGTGAGCAGGCCCGCCTCGCGCAGCACGCGCAGGTGCCGGGAAGTCGCGGGCTGGCTGATGCCGAACTCGGCACCGACCGCCGCCGCGAGCTCCCCGGCCGGGCGCGACCCGTCGGCGAGCAGCTCCACGAGCCGCCGCCGCACCGGGTCCCCCAACGCGTCCATCACCTGCACCCGCGCCATGTTTCCACCTGGCGTTATATAACGCAAGGCTCAACGACCCGAGCCTCCGTTCCCGGCCTGCACGCCGGGGTCGGTGCGCAGGCCGGGGACGGAGGCTCGGCGAGGTCGTGCGGAGGCCGGTCCGTCAGACCGGGACCGGCGTCGCCGTCTGCAGGCAGCCCGGACCCAGGAGCGCCTTCAGGTCGCCGTACAACGCGGGCGACCGCTCGACCCGCCAGCCGTCGCTCGGGACGACCAGCGCCCGCCGGCCGTTCGCCTTCGCCACCCGGAGGTGCAGCTCGGTCATGCCGGGGTGCGTCTTCATCACCTCGAGCAGCCGGTCCACCACGGGCGGGGTCAGCCGCGCCTCGGACAGCGTCACGACGACGGGCGCGTCCGCGACGGCCGACAGGTCGGGCAGGGACACCTCCATCGCCTGCAGCTGCATGGCGTCGTCCCGGCGGCGCACCCGCCCGCGGACGACGATGACGGCGTCCTCGGCCAGCACGGTGGAGTAGGCGAGGTAGGTCTCGCCGAAGAACATGATCTCGACGGAGCCCTCCATGTCCTCCAGCGTGACGGCGGCCCACGGGTTGCCCTGCTTGGACATCTTGCGCTGCAGCGACGTGACCAGGCCCGCGACGACCACGGTCGACCCGTCGGGCCGCGCCTCGTCGGCGTTCAGCGTCGCGATCGACACGTCGGCGGCGGCGGACAGCACGTGCTCCAGGCCCGACAGCGGGTGGTCGGAGACGTACAGGCCGAGCATCTCCCGCTCGAACTGCAGGCGCTGCTTCTTGTCCCAGTCCGGGACGTCCGGCACCTGCACGGAGAACCCGGGACCGTCGTCGGTGCCGAGGTCGGCGAACAGGTCGAACTGGCCCTCCGCCTCCTTGCGCTTGACGCCGATGACGGACTCGACGGCCTGCTCGTGGACGAGCAGCAGCGCCCGGCGGGCGTGGCCGAGCGAGTCGAACGCGCCGGCCTTGATGAGCGACTCGATCGTGCGCTTGTTGCAGACGACGGCCGGCACCTTGTCGAGGAAGTCGGTGAACGACGTGAAGTCGCCCTTCTCCTCGCGGGTGCGGACGATCGCCTCGACCACGTTGGCGCCGACGTTGCGGACGGCGGTGAGGCCGAACCGGATGTCGTCGCCCACGGCGGTGAACAGCGCGGACGAGGAGTTCACGTCCGGCGGCAGCACGGTGATGCCCATGCGGCGGCACTCGCCCAGGTACAGCGCGGACTTGTCCTTGTCGTCGCCGACCGAGGTCAGCAGGCCCGCCATGTACTCGGTCGGGTAGTTCGCCTTGAGGAACGCCGTCCAGTACGAGACGACGCCGTACCCTGCGGAGTGCGCCTTGTTGAACGCGTACCCGGCGAACGGGACGAGCACGTCCCACACGGCCTTGATCGCCGCGCTGGAGTAGCCCCGCTCCTTCATGCCCGCCTCGAAGGGCACGAACTCCTTGTCGAGGATCTCCTTCTTCTTCTTGCCCATCGCGCGGCGGAGGAGGTCGGCCTGGCCGAGCGAGTACCCGGCGAGCACCTGCGCGGCCTTCTGCACCTGCTCCTGGTACACGATGAGGCCGTAGGTGCCGTCGAGCACCTCCGCCAGGGGCTCCTCGAGCTCCGGGTGGATGGGCGTGTTCGGCTGCAGCCCGTTCTTGCGCAGCGCGTAGTTCGTGTGCGAGTTCATGCCCATCGGACCCGGCCGGTACAGGGCGATGACCGCGGAGATGTCCTCGAAGTTGTCGGGGCGCATCTGGCGCAGCAGGGACCGCATGGGGCCGCCGTCGAGCTGGAACACGCCGAGGGTGTCGCCCCGGCCGAGCAGCTCGTAGGTGGCGCGGTCGTCGAGCTCGATGTCGTCGAGCTCGATCTGCGGCTTGCCGTTCATGACGATGTTGCGCAGGGCGTCGTCGAGGATCGTCAGGTTCCGCAGCCCGAGGAAGTCCATCTTGATCAGGCCGAGGCCCTCGGACGTCGGGTAGTCGAACTGCGTGATGACCGCGCCGTCCTGCGGCCGCTTCATGATCGGGATGATGTCGATCAGCGGCTCGCTGGACATGATGACGCCGGCGGCGTGGACGCCCCACTGGCGCTTGAGGTTCTCCAGGCCGCGCGCGGTCTCGAGGACGCGCTGCGCCTCGGGGTCGGCGGCGACGACCTGGCGGAACTCCTCGGCCTCGGCGTACCGGGGGTGCTCGGGGTCGTACATGCCCGACAGCGGGATGTCCTTGCCCATCACCGCGGGCGGCATCGCCTTGGTGAGCTTCTCCCCCATCGCGAACGGCATGCCGAGCACGCGGGAGGAGTCCTTGAGCGCCTGCTTCGCCTTGATCGTGCCGTACGTGACGATCTGCGCGACCCGGTCGTCGCCGTACTTCTCGGTGACGTACCGGATGACCTCGCCGCGCCGGCGCTCGTCGAAGTCGACGTCGACGTCGGGCCAGGAGACGCGCTCGGGGTTGAGGAACCGCTCGAAGATGAGCCCGTGCCGCAGCGGGTCGAGCTCGGTGATGCCCATGGCGTACGACGCCATGGAGCCGGCGGCGGACCCACGGCCCGGCCCGACGCGGATGCCCTGGTCCTTGGCCCACTGGATGAAGTCGGCGACGACGAGGAAGTAGCCGGAGAACCCGAGCTGGACGATGACGCCGGTCTCGTACTCGGCCTGCTTGCGGACGTCGTCGGGGACGTTGCCCTTGTACCGCCGCTGGAGGCCGGCCTCGACCTCCTTCACGAACCAGGAGTTCTCGTCCTCGCCCGCGGGCACCGGGAACCGGGGCATGTAGTTGGCGCCGGTCGGGAACTCGACGTCGCACCGCTCGGCGATGAGCAGCGTGTTGTCGACGGCCTCCGGCAGCTCGGCCCAGGTGCGGCGCATCTCCTCGGCGGACTTCACGTAGTAGCCGTCGCCGCCGAACGCGAACCGCGAGCCGCCCTGGTCGTAGGTCGGCTCGTCGAGGGTCGACCCGGACTGCACCGCGAGCAGCACCTCGTGGGCGTGCGCGTCGTCCTTGGTCGTGTAGTGCAGGTCGTTGGTCGCGACGAGCGGCGCGCCGATCTGCTCGGCGAGCCGGATGAGGTCCTTGACGGTCCGGCGCTCGATCTCGAGCCCGTGGTCCATCACCTCGACGAAGAAGTTCTCCTTGCCGAAGATGTCCTGCAGCTCGCCCGCCGCACGCACGGCCTCGTCCCAATGGCCCAGCCGGAGCCGGGTCTGCACCTCGCTGGACGGGCAGCCGGACGTCGCGATGAGGCCGTCGCTGTAGGTCTGCAGCAGCTCGCGGTCCATGCGGGGCCACTTGCCCATCTGCCCGTCGAGGGACGCCAGCGACCCCATCCGGAACAGGTTGTGCATGCCCGCCGTGGTGCGGGACAGCAGCGTCATGTGCGTGTAGGCGCCGCGCGCGGACACGTCGTCGGACGCCTGGTGCGCCTCGCCCCAGCGGACGCGCGTCTGGTCGAACCGGCTGGTGCCGGGGGTGACGTACGCCTCGACGCCGATGATCGGCTTGATGCCGAGCTTCTTGGCCTGGGAGTAGAAGTCGAACGCCCCGAACAGGTACCCGTGGTCGGTGATCGCCATCGCGGTCTGGCCCAGGCGCTGGGCCTCCGCGAGCATCTCCCCGACCCGCGCCGCGCCGTCCAGCATCGAGTACTCGGAGTGGACGTGCAGGTGGACGAAGTCGGACCCGTTGCTGCCACCTGATGCCATGCGAGCCATCCTAGGTCGAGGCTCCGACAGCCCCGTGCCGCCCCGCCGCCCCCGGGGCGGACGTCACACCGCTCCGCCTCAGCGGTACCCGTCGCGCAGGGTCTCCAGGGCGTGCGCCAGGTCCGCGGGGTACTCGCTGGTGACCTCGAGCCACCGACCGTCCGCGGGGTGCGCGAAGCCGAGCCGCATCGCGTGCAGCCACTGCCGGGTCAGCCCGACCCGCTCCGTCAGCGCCGGGTCGGCGCCGTAGGTCAGGTCGCCGACCAGCGGGTGCCGCAGCGCCTGGAAGTGCACCCGGATCTGGTGCGTGCGCCCGGTCTCCAGGTGCACCTCGCACAGCGACGCGGCGGGCAGCATCTCCAGCACCTCGTAGTGGGTCACCGAGGGCTTGCCCTCCGCCGTGACCGCGAACTTCCAGTCCTGGCTGGGGTGCCGGCCGATCGGGGCGTCGATGGTGCCCGTGGTGGGCTCCGGGTGGCCCTGCGCGAGCGCGTGGTAGACCTTCTCGACCGTGCGCTCCTTGAAGGCGCGCTTGAGGACCGAGTACGCGTGCTCGCTCTTGGCGACGACCATGAGCCCCGAGGTGCCGACGTCGAGCCGGTGCACGACGCCCTGCCGCTCCGCGGCGCCCGAGGTGGAGATCCGGTAGCCGCGCGCGGCGAGCACGCCGACGACGGTGGGGCCGGTCCAGCCCGGCGACGGGTGCGCGGCCACGCCCACCGGCTTGTCGACGACCACGACGTCGTCGTCCTCGTAGGCCACGCGCAGCGCGGGCACGTCGTCCTCGGTCGGCACGGTGGAGACGGGCGCGACCGACGGCATCTCGACCTCGAGCCACGCGTCCCCGGGCAGCCGGGCCGACTTGCCCACGGCCACGCCGTCGACGCGCACGAACCCGCCCTCGGCGAGCTCCGCGGCGCGGGTGCGGGACAGGCCGAGCATCCGGGACAGGGCGGCGTCCACCCGCTCGCCCGCGAGGGCGTCGGGCACGGGCAGGGTGCGGACGTCAGCCATCGCGGCGGCCGTCCTCCGGCGTCGCGGCCGGCGTCGCGCCCGCCGCGCCGTCGCCCGGCTCCGCCGCGTCCTCGCGGCGCTCGCGCGTCCCGTCCAGCCGCACGCCCATGAGCGACAGCAGCATGAGCAGGCCGGCCGCGGCCACGATCGCGATGTCCGCGACGTTGCCGACGAACAGGTCGCCGTACGCGATGAAGTCCACGACGTGCCCCATGAACACGCCCGGGTCGCGGATCAGCCGGTCGACGAGGTTGCCCAGCGCGCCGCCGAGCAGCAGGCCCAGCGCGATCGTCCAGCCCGTCGACCCGAGCCGCCGGGACACGCGGATGATGACCACCACGACGGTGATCGCGACGATCGTCAGCAGCCACGTCGTGCCCGTGGCCAGGCCCAGCGCGGCGCCGGGGTTGAACAGGAGCTGCAGGCCGAGCAGGTCACCGAGCACGGGGTGCCGCACGCCCTCGTCCAGGCCGGCGAGCGCCCAGGCCTTGGTCGCCTGGTCGAGCACCAGCGTGACGGCGGCGAGGGCGACCAGGGTGGCGACGAGCCGCCGGCGGCGCGCCGGCGCGACGGCCTCGGGGTCGGCGGTGGGCGCGGCAGGCGCACCGGCCCCGGACGCGGCGGGCTCGGACGCGGGCGGCACGGGCGCGGCGGACGCGGCGTCGGGGCGCGCGTCGTCGGCGGCGGGGCCGGAGGTGGCGGACATCGCGCAGGAGTCTACGGGCGCGCGCGCCCCCGGACGCACGACGGCCCCCCGGCGTCGCGCCGGGGGGCCGTCGTCACGCGGTCGTCCGCGAGGGGTCAGCGGCGCTCCTCGCGCTGCTTGCAGGACACGCAGAGCGTGGCGCGGGGGAACGCCTGCACCCGCGCCTTGCCGATCGCCTCGCCGCAGGAGTCGCAGCGGCCGAAGGTGCCGGCGTCGATGCGGGCCAGGGCGCGGGTGGTCTGCTCGAGCATGTCCCGGGTGTTGTTGACCAGGGTCAGCTCGTGCTCGCGCTCGAGGGCGCTGGAGCCGGAGTCCGCCTGGTCGTCGCCCGCGCCGTCCCCGGAGTTGCGGAGCAGGTTCGACAGCTCCTCGTCGGCGGCGGCGAGCTCGGAGGTCAGGCGGTCGATCTCGCTGATCAGCTCCGTGGCGACCTCGCGCACCTCCTCCTCGGTCCAGGGGTCCTCGCCGGCGCGGACCGGGAACCGCGTGGCCGCGTCCGTCAGGTCGGGCAGCGGGCGGGCAGCGGTCGCGTCGAGCGAGTCGTTGATGGCCACGTCGGGTCCTCTTTCCTCAGATGAGTCCGCAGAGACTAGTCGCCCGTCGCCCGGACGCACAACACACCACGCCCGAGGCCGGGCGTGGTGTGTCGTGGGTGACGAGCGTGCGATCCGTCAGACGGACGGGGTGGCGCCCTGGGCACCGCGCTGCGGCAGCGCGCTGGCCCGGTTGTCGAGGTCGCCCAGCAGGTTCTCGAGGTAGCTCTTCAGGCGCGTGCGGTAGTCGCGCTCGAAGACGCGGAGCTCGTCGATCTTCCGCTCGAGGATCGACCGCTCCTGCTCCAGCTCGGACAGCGTGCGGGCCGAGGTCTCCTCCGCCTCGCGGACGATGCGCTGGGCCTGGCCCTTCGCCTCGTTCACGATGCGGTCGCCCTCCTCCTGGCCGCTGCGCACGTAGTCGTCGTGCAGCTTCTGCGCCAGGGCGAGCATGCCGGTGGCCGACTCGGGCTCGCTCTGCCGCTGCGGGGCGACCGGAGCGGTGGCGACCGGGGCCGGCGCCGGGGCGGCGGCGGGCACCGGGGCGGGCGCGGGCTTCTCGGCCTCGGGCTTCGGCGCCTGGGCGGACTGCGCCCCCTGGCGGCTCAGCTCGGCGATCCGGCGCTCGGCCGCGGCGAGCTTGGACTTGAGGTCCTCGTTCTCGCTCTGGGTCTCCCGGAGGGTGTTCACGACCTCGTCGAGGAAGTCGTCGACCTCGTCCTGGTCGTACCCCTCGCGGAACTTCGTCGCCTGGAACTTCTTGTTCAGGACGTCGTCTGCTGTGAGCAGTGCCATCGTCGTCACCTCTTCGGTCGTACTGGGTCGAGCCGGTGGCAGTCCGCCGACCACCTCGGGCCACCGTAGCGGACATTCCGGTTTGTGCACGCGACCCGGTCGGCGGGGCGTGCGCGGGTGCCGGCCACCGGGCCGGCGTGCTGCGCGCGGGGCCGCGTCATGCGGCGAGCGCGCCCAGCAGCGAGAGCAGGAAGGAGCAGCCGAGCATGAGGACCAGGAACGCCAGGTCCAGGCGCACGGAGCCCAGGGTCAGGGGCGGGATCACCCGGCGCAGCGCGCGCAGCGGCGGGTCGGTCACCGAGTAGGTGATCTCCGCGACCACGAGCGCGGCACCGCGCGGACGCCAGTCCCGCGCGAAGTACTGCACCCAGTCGAGGACGAGGCGCACGAGCAGGACCAGGATGAAGGCCAGGACGACGATCTGCAGCAGGCCGAGGACGAGGGTCACGCGTCCCAGTCTCCCCGATCCTCGTCAGCTCTGGTTGAAGAAGCCGGCGCGGGAGCCCTCGGGGGCGCGCCCGTCACCGGTGATCTCCACCGACTGCGGCGACAGCAGGAAGACCTTGTTGGTCACCCTCTCGATCGCGCCGTGCAGGCCGAAGATGAGGCCGGCGGCGAAGTCGACGAGCCGCTTGGCGTCGGCGTCGTCCATGTCGGAGAGGTTCATGATGACCGGCGTGTTCTCGCGGAACGCCTCGCCGATCTTGCGCGCGTCGTTGTACGAGCGCGGGTGGATCGTGGTGATCCGCCGCACCTCGCCGTCGTGGCGCGGCGCGGGGGCCGCGGCGGCGACGGGTCGCTCCGGCGCCGGCTCGCGGCGCAGCGGCGTGACCTCGGCCTCGTAGTCCTGTCCCACCGTCGCCTCCGGCTCGTCGTACTCGTCGACGTACTGGTCGTGCTCGCCCCGGTCGTCGGCAAGCCCGAGGTACAGCATGGTCTTGCGCAGCGCTCCGGCCATCGCGATCACTCCATCCCCGAATTGCTCACATCTCCTGCGCCGTCACGCTAGCAATGCGCCGGGATGCGAACGCGCTTCGACACGCGGCGTGTCGGCGTGTCCTCGGAGCAATTTCCGGACATATCACGCACCCGGCATTTCCGCGAGCGCGACCACCCCGGCGAACCGCCCGGTGGGGGTCCCGGCGCGCTGGGCGCGCCGGTGCGAGTAGAACCGGTGGTCGGCGTCGGTGCACCAGCCCGGGACGCGCACGTCGCCGACCCCGGCCGCCCGCAGCACCGCGGCCGCGCCGGCCGGGAGGTCGAGGCCGGGCGTGCCCGCGTCGGTCGTGCAGGCCGTGCCCGGGACCAGCGCGTCGACCTCGTCCCGCATCGCGGCGGGCACCTCGTACCGCGCGCCGCTGATCGCCGGCCCGACGACGGCGCGCACCCGGCCCGGGTCGGCACCCTGCGCGACCATGGCCGCGAGGGTCGCCTGGACGACGCCGGCGACCAGGCCGCGCCGCCCGGCGTGCGCCGCGCCGACCACCCGCGCGCCCGCGTCGGCCAGCAGCACCGGGACGCAGTCCGCGACCAGCACGCCCACCGCGGCGCCGGGGACGGCCGACACGAGCGCGTCGGCCTCCCCCACCGTGTCGCCCGCGGCGTCGGCCGGGCCACCGACCACGTGCACGTCCGCGCCGTGCACCTGGGTGGCCCAGGCCACGGGCGCGCCGGCCCACGCCGCGACGCGCGCGCGGTTCTCCCGCACGTGGGCCGGGTCGTCGCCGACCAGCAGCCCGAGGTCGAGCTCCGCCCACGGGGACGCGCTGACGCCGCCCGCGCGGGTGGTGAACCCCGCGCGGACGCCGGGGCCGAGGTCGACCCCGAGAACCGGCAGCGCCACGCCGCTACTTGAGGAAGTCGGGGACGTCCAGGTCGTCCTCCTTGCGGCGGGCGACCTCCTCCTCGAAGATCCGCGGGACCTCGAGCTGGCTCGTGCCGGCCTGGTCCGGGGTGAGGAACGCGGGGACCTCGGCCGCCTGGCGGCGCTCCTCGTCCGGGCCGACCGGGCGCGGCGGGACCGCGGCGTGCGCCGCGGTCGTCGTCGGCACGGCCGCCGCCGGCGGGATCGACGCGGGCGCCTGCTGCGCGGCCTGGCCGCCGCCGGCGGAGACCTGGCCGAGCCCGCGGCCGTCGCGGCGGACCACCGGGGCACCGCCGTCGAAGCCGGCCGCGATGACGGTCACGCGCACCTCGTCGCCGAGGGCGTCGTCGATGACCGCGCCGAAGATGATGTTGGCCTCGGGGTGCGCGGCCTCCTGCACCAGGCGCGCGGCCTCGTTGATCTCGAACAGGCCGAGGTCCGAACCACCCTGGATGGACAGCAGCACGCCGTGGGCGCCGTCGATGCTGGCCTCGAGCAGCGGCGAGGAGATCGCCAGCTCGGCCGCCTGGACCGCGCGGTCCTCCCCGCGGGCCGAGCCGATGCCCATGAGGGCCGACCCCGCCCCCTGCATCACGGACTTCACGTCCGCGAAGTCGAGGTTGATCAGGCCCGGCGTGGTGATGAGGTCGGTGATGCCCTGGACACCGGAGAGCAGCACCTGGTCGGCCGAGCGGAACGCGTCGAGCACCGACACCGAGCGGTCGGAGATCGACAGCAGGCGGTCGTTGGGGATGACGATGAGCGTGTCGACCTCGGCGCGCAGCGCCTCGATGCCCGAGTCCGCCTGCACGGTGCGGCGGCGCCCCTCGAACGTGAACGGGCGCGTCACGACGCCGATGGTCAGCGCGCCGAGCGAGCGGGCGATCCGGGCCACGACGGGCGCGCCGCCGGTGCCGGTGCCGCCGCCCTCGCCCGCGGTCACGAAGACCATGTCGGCGCCGCGCAGGACGTCCTCGATCTCCTCCGCGTGGTCCTCGGCGGCCTTCTTGCCGACCTCGGGGTCGGCGCCCGCGCCGAGGCCGCGGGTCAGCTCCCGGCCGACGTCGAGCTTCACGTCCGCGTCGGACATGAGCAGGGCCTGGGCGTCGGTATTGATGGCGATGAACTCGACACCCTTGAGGCCGACCTCGATCATGCGGTTCACGGCGTTGACGCCGCCGCCACCGATGCCGACGACCTTGATGACCGCCAGGTAGTTCTGCGGAGCTGCCACGGTGGGTGCCTCTCGTTGCGATGTCGACGAACCTTCACCCTCAACTAGAGGGTTATAGTTATGTCAGTTCTGTCTAGGTGTGACGGTATGTGGCGCGCCCGGGTCGTTCAACGACCGGTGCGCGCGTGTCGGGCCGGGATCACCCGACGACCGGCATCGTCGGCGCCGACACGTCGTACCGCGCCGAGCCCGCCGTCTCGGGCGCCACGCGCAGGGCCTGCAGGACCGCCACCTTGAGCGCCGAGTCCTGCGCGCTCCCCCACTCGACGGTCGCGCCGTCGCGCAGCGTGAACCGCACGGTGTCCCGGGTGCCCGCCGACACCTGGCCGATGGCCCCGAGCAGGTCCTCGGGCAGCGCCTCGAGCACGCCGAGCGCCGCCGACAGGATCCGTGCCTCGCCCACCGGGACCTCGACGACCGGCAGGCCCTCCGGCGGCGCGTCGGACCGGCCGACCTTCACGCCGTCCTGGTCGACCAGGGCGTAGCCGGGCCCCGTCGCGTCGTCGCCGTCGGCGTGCTGGGCGACGTCGGACGCCTCCGGCACCGCGGCGACCGGCTCGCGGGACTCCAGCTGCACCGCGAGGCCGTGCGGCCAGTCCCGGGTGACGGCCGCGTCGCGGACCCCGGGCACGTCGAGCAGCCGCTGGCGCAGCGCCGCGGTGTCGAGCCGGGTCAGCGGGGTGCCCGCCTCGTCGTCCACCACGTCCCGCACCTGGTCGACGGCGACCACGGTGCCCGCGCCCGTGACCCGCACCTGCTCGGCGTCGAGGGCGAGCGCCGGGGACAGCAGGAGCAGCCAGGCGAGGGCACCGACCGCGACGACCGAGCCCGCGGCGATCAGGATCTGCCGCCAGGCCAGCCGGCGCCGGGCGCGGGCGCGCTCGGCGAAGCGTGCGGCCGACCCCTGGCTCACCACCGGGGGGCGGACGGGGAACACGCCCGTGCGCGGGGCGAGGGCGGTGGAGCCGGAGGTGCGCCGGCCGCCGGGAGCCGGGGCGGCCGTCGGCGTCTCCGCCGTCCGGGGGGTGCCGGCCCCGGGGGTTCCGGCACCGGGGGTGCTGGTCCGGGCGCCGGTCGCGCGCGGAGCCGCCGGGCGACCGTCCGCGCGCGGGGTCGCCGGACGCCCCGCCGACGGGACCGCCGCCGTGGGGGCGGTCGCGTCGCCGTCCTCCGGGGTGGTCCGGGGCGCGGGACGGCGCGCCGGGGCCGGGCGCGGCGCCCGGGGGGGGGGGGGGGGCCAGC
>NZ_JAGXJG010000668.1:0-231 GCF_019091725.1 Cellulomonas sp. GbtcB1
CGGAAGACTCCTCAAGTGGGCGATGGAGCTGAGTCAGTTCGACTTACATTACGTGCCCCGGATTTCTATAAAAGGCCAAGCCTTGGCAGACTTCATCACCGAATGCAATGAAGCCGAGGCAACAGCCAATACACTGGAACCACCAATCCCCACTTGGAGAGTATTTGTGGACGGAGCTTCTAATGAGAACGGCTCAGGAGCCGGAGTGGCTATGATATCACCTACTGGATT
>NZ_JAGXJG010000669.1:0-231 GCF_019091725.1 Cellulomonas sp. GbtcB1
GGCGACGCTGGCGCTTGGCCTCCAGCCGGGTCGACCCGCGCAGCGCGGTGACCCCGTCCCCGCCGCGCGCCGACGACCGGCGCGCCGACGGCTGCTGCACACCCGCGTCGTCCCCGCCGCCGCGGCCCGACCGACGGCGGCGCCGACGACGCCGGCTGCTGCCGCCCTGCTCGTCGCCCTCTCCCTGCTCGTCGGCCTCGTCCTCGCGGTCCTCGGCGTCCTCGGCCTGCT
>NZ_JAGXJG010000670.1:0-231 GCF_019091725.1 Cellulomonas sp. GbtcB1
GCAACATCGCGTCCGTCGGCTACGGCCTCGCGGTTCTCCGCCCGGGCATCGGCCTCGGAATCCTGATCGGCCAGTCCGTCGAGGGCATGGCGCGCCAGCCCGTGGTCGCCGGCCAGCTCCGGACCACCATGTTCATCGGCATCGGGTTCGTCGCGGTGCTCGGCCTCCTCGGCCAGAGCACCGGCTTCCTCCTCTTGAGAACGCAGCCGCGCTCCCCGCGGGGTGCCTGCT
>NZ_JAGXJG010000671.1:0-231 GCF_019091725.1 Cellulomonas sp. GbtcB1
CTGCGGCCACTCCGGGGAGGCGCGCAACCTCGCCGAGGCGACGCTGGACCGCGGGTTCGACGCGGTCCGGATCGTCACCTGTCCGATCGACCGGCTGCAGGCCGCCGGGCTGCCCCTCAAGCCGCTCGACCGGGTCATGCCGTACCTCGACGGCGTGGTCGTGGAGCGTCCCGGCCCGGTCGGCGTCTACAAGGAGCCGGACGGCCGCTACGTGGCCGGGCTGGTGAGCCG
>NZ_JAGXJG010000672.1:0-231 GCF_019091725.1 Cellulomonas sp. GbtcB1
GCGGGCACCGCCCTGCTCATCCCGCCGAACAAGTACTGCACGGACAACGCCGCGATGATCGCCGCCCTGGGCGCCGCGCTCGTGCGCCGCGGGCTGCCGGCGTCGGACTTCGCGATCGGCGTCGACTCGGCGATGCCGCTGGAGGCCCTCACGGTCTGGCCCCGCGCCGCCCCCGCGCGGCGCCGGCCAGGGCGGCCGGCCCGCCCCCATCCCCCCGCCGAGGGACGCCAC
>NZ_JAGXJG010000673.1:0-231 GCF_019091725.1 Cellulomonas sp. GbtcB1
TCCCACCCGCCGACCGTGTACAGCGCCATGAACAGCGCGATGTCCCCGAACAGCGCCCCGGGGACCCGCAGCTCGCCCATCAGGACGAACGCCGCCGCTACCACGACCGCGACCACGGCGGGCCGCTGCCGGCGCCACGCGAGGTGCGCGGTGACCGCGAGCACGCAGAGGACCGCGACCCAGCCCTCCGCGGGGTCGTCGTACATGCCCGCGGTGCGCCCCAGCGCCAGG
>NZ_JAGXJG010000674.1:0-231 GCF_019091725.1 Cellulomonas sp. GbtcB1
GACGCCGCGGGCGTCGAGCATCGCGCCGACGTCGCGCATCGGGTGCGGTGTCTCCGCGTGCCGCAGGCCGCCCACCGTCACCGCACCGCTGGTGGGCTTGTCCAGCCCGTGGAACATCCGCAGCGTCGTGGACTTCCCCGCCCCCTTGGGGCCGAGGTAGCCGGTCACGACGCCGGGCCTCACGGCGAAGGGCGGGCCGTCGCCGGGGGTGAGGGGCCCGCATCGCTTCCG
>NZ_JAGXJG010000675.1:0-231 GCF_019091725.1 Cellulomonas sp. GbtcB1
GCTGGCCGGTGTCACGGGGCTGTCACCCGCCGCGGTGCCGAACATCGTCAAGGGGCGCACCGGCGCCGGCGTGCACGCCCCGGCCCCCCCCTCCCGCAGCGGTCGCCGGGCCCAGCAGGCCACCCTCGCGCGCAACCTCGGACTGGTCGGCGGCATCCACTTCGCCTCCCGGTCGCTGCGGGTCACGATCGCCGACGTCGCCCAGCGCGTCGTCGCCGATCAGCGCATGCC
>NZ_JAGXJG010000676.1:0-231 GCF_019091725.1 Cellulomonas sp. GbtcB1
CACGCCCCCCCCGCCCTCCCCCCCGGCCACCGCCAGCAGGGGGATGTCCCGGCGCAGCAGGGTGCCCTGGGTGAGCAGCGACATCGGGGTGTCCGAGTGTGCGAGGGCGCCGATGATCCCCGGCAGCAGCGCGTACCGGCCCTCGGCCCGCTGGTCCGGGTCGGTGTTGGACCCGAGAGCGTCGTGCTCGTGCGTCCAGGACGGGCGGCGCAGCTCCGCGGTCAGCACGTC
>NZ_JAGXJG010000677.1:0-231 GCF_019091725.1 Cellulomonas sp. GbtcB1
TTCCGGCTCATCGTGGTGGGCATCGGCGTGACCGGGAGCCTGCTCGGTCTGATCGTGTGGCTGCGCCTGCGCGCGAAGACGGAGGTTGCGCTCGCGGCCTCGATCTGGGGCGCCGGGACGATCTCGCTGGTCGGCTGGTCGCAGGCGCACCCGGCCCTCGCGGTGCTCGCGGTCCTGACGCCGCTGGTGTGGGCCGTGGGCGGGCCGCTGCGGCAGCTGGAGCTCGGCGAC
>NZ_JAGXJG010000069.1:0-20691 GCF_019091725.1 Cellulomonas sp. GbtcB1
ACAGCTGATGGTGGCGGCCGCTGACGAGTCGAGGATGTCGGCGAGCGCCGTTTCAACACCGAGCAGCGTGGTGACCAACGGCCTCCCGGCGACCAGCAGCGAATAGAAGGTCACCGCCAGCACCAGCACCGCGACGCCCACGCCCAGCAGCTCGGTGACCCCGATGGCCACGCCGGTCTCGGTGTAGACCTGCCCGCCGAGGTGCACCGTGACGGGCGCGCCGGCCGGGACCGCCGCGGCGGTCTCGAGCTGCGTCGTGAGGTCGTCGGGCAGCGCGGTCAGCTCCGCGTCGAGCTGGACCTGGGACTGCGCGTACCGCCGGTCGTCCGAGACGGCGCCGGCCGGGGCGTCCGACGCGAGCGGGTCGGTCACCTGGACGACGTGGCCGACCTGCCCGACCGCGGCCACCACCTGCTCGATCGCGGCGGCCGCGCCGGCGTCGTCCACCGTCGTCCCCGCGTCGGCCTCGTAGACGACCTGCGCCGTCGCGCCGGCGGCCTGCGGGAACCGCTGGTCCAGCACGTCGAGGCCCTGCTGCGACTCCGTGCCCGGGATGACGAACGAGTCCTGCAGCGTCCCGCCCGCGAGCGCCGCCGTCCCCCCGACGACCACCAGGACGCCGAGCCAGGTGAGCAGGGTCGCGACGCGGTGCCGGAACGCCAGGCGCCCGAGCCGGTACAGCCTCCAGGACATCGCCCGCTCCTGCCTCGCGAGGGAGTGCCGCGCCGCCGACGTCCCCCCGTCGGCCCCTCAGGGATACCAGCCGGGGTCGCGGGCAGCGCCGCGTCGGCCCCGCGACCTAGGCTGGCTCCCGGTGCGCGGCCGCGCGCCGGCCCGACCGGAAGGGACCCTCCTCGACCATGACCCGCAGCGGCATCGACACCTCGGCCCTCGACCCGGCCGTCCGCCCCCAGGACGACCTGTACGCGCACGTCAACGGCCGCTGGGCCGCCGAGCACGTGATCCCCGCCGACCGGGCGATGGACGGCTCGTTCCGGGCGCTGCACGACCAGGCCGAGGAGCAGGTCCGGGACATCATCGTCGAGGCCGGCGAGGCCGCCGACGCCACGGGCGTGCAGGCGCAGATCGGCGCGCTGTACGCGTCGTTCATGGACGTCGACGCGGTCGAGGCGGCCGGCACCGAGCCGCTGCGCCCCGACCTGTCCGCGATCGCCGCGGCCGCGACGCGCCAGGACCTCACCGACGTGCTCGGCGCCCTGCAGCGGACGGGCGCCGCGGCGGGCACCGGGTTCTGGGTCGACAACGACGCCAAGGACCCCGAGCGGTACGTCGTCTACCTCTACCAGTCGGGCCTGGGCCTCCCCGACGAGTCGTACTACCGCGACGAGCAGTACGCGTCCGTGCTGGCCGCCTACCGCCCGCACGTCGCGCGGATGCTGCGGCTCGGCGGCTGGTCCGCGGACGAGGCGGCGGCGGACGAGGCCGCGGGCCGGGTCGTCGCGCTGGAGGCGAAGATCGCCGCCGGCCACTGGGACGTCGTGAAGGACCGCGACGCCGACCTCACCTACAACCCGACGACGCTCGCGGCGCTGGCGACCACCGCGCCGGGCTTCGACTGGGAGGCGTGGTCCCGCGCGCTCGGCGCCCCGCAGGGCTCGCTGGACGAGCTCGTGGTGCGCGAGCCGTCGTTCGCCACCGCGTTCGCCGGCCTGTGGGCGTCGGAGCCCGTCGAGGACTGGCAGGCCTGGCTGGCGTACCACGCGATCACCGCGCGGGCCCCGTACCTGTCGTCCGAGCTGGTCGAGGCGAACTTCGACTTCCACGGCCGGACGCTGACCGGCGCCCAGGAGCTCCGCGACCGCTGGAAGCGCGGCGTGTCGCTCGTCCAGGGCGTGCTGGGCGAGGCCGTCGGCGAGGTCTACGTCGCCCGGCACTTCCCGCCGGCGCACAAGGAGCGCATGGAGGTGCTCGTCGGCCACCTGGTCGAGGCGTACCGCGAGTCCATCACCGCGCTCGACTGGATGGGCGAGGACACCAAGGCCAAGGCGCTCGCCAAGCTCGACGCGTTCACGCCGAAGATCGGCTACCCGGTCAAGTGGCGCGACTACTCCGGCCTCGAGGTCCGCGCCGACGACCTGGTGGGCAACGTCCGCCGCGCGTCCGCGTTCGAGCAGGACTTCGAGCTGAACAAGATCGGGAAGCCGATCGACCGCGACGAGTGGTTCATGACCCCGCAGACCGTCAACGCCTACTACAACCCCGGCATGAACGAGATCGTGTTCCCCGCCGCGATCCTGCAGCCGCCGTTCTTCGACGCCGACGCGGACGACGCCGTGAACTACGGCGGCATCGGCGCGGTCATCGGGCACGAGATCGGCCACGGCTTCGACGACCAGGGCTCCAAGTACGACGGCCAGGGCCGGCTCGAGGACTGGTGGACCGAGCAGGACCGCGCGGAGTTCGAGAAGCGCACGTCGGCGCTCATCGAGCAGTACAACGGGTTCTCCCCCGCGCAGCTGAACGGCTCGCACCACGTGAACGGCGCGCTCACCATCGGCGAGAACATCGGCGACCTGGGCGGCCTGTCGATCGCGCTCAAGGCCTACCGGATCGCGCTCGGCACGTCGCTCGACGAGGCGCCCGAGGTCGACGGCCTCACCGGCGTGCAGCGGGTGCTGCTCGGCTGGGCGCAGGTGTGGCGGGCCAAGGGCCGCGACGAGGAGGTCATCCGGCGGCTCGCGGTCGACCCGCACTCCCCCGACGAGGTCCGCTGCAACGCGGTCGTGCGCAACGTCGACGAGTACTACACGGCGTTCGACGTGCAGGAGGGCGACGGGCTGTACCTCGCGCCCGAGGAGCGCGTGCGCATCTGGTGACGCACGACCGCGGCGCCCGTCCCCGGCCGGGGGCGGGCGCCGCGGCGCGTGGCGGGGCGGTCCGCCGTCAGGGCAGCGTCGTCAGCGCCGCCGTCGCGACCCGGAACCCGGTCCCCGTCTCGTCGACCACGCAGGACATGCCGTTCGACCCGCTCGTGCAGGTGTACGGCCCGACGGTCTGCGTCTGCCCGTACTCGAGCACCGGGGTGTCCGCCGACGCCGGCGCCGGCGCCGGGCCCTCGACGCACGGCGTGGTGACGCCGTCGGCCTCGTTCAGCACCACGGTGTGGCCGGTCGTGCCGGTGCAACCCTCCGACGCCGGCACCTGGTACTGGATGTTCGCGATCGTGCAGGTCACGCCGTCGGGCGACATGGTGCACGCGATGTTCCCCGTCGGGGACGCGAACGACGTCGCGACGTCGCTGGTCGCACCGGACGTGGCGCCGTCCGTCGCGGCGCCGGACGCGGCCTGCGAGGCGGGAGCCGAAGGGCTCGCGGTCGCACCGCCGTCGTCGGAGCCGCCGCCGAGCACGACGATCGCCGCGACGACCAGGGCGAGGACCAGCACGACGTCGACGGCCAGGAAGATCTTGACGCCGCGGCTCAGGTTCGCGAGGGCTGCCATCTGCTACCTCCGGGGGTGGGGCGGGTGCGGCGCGCCCCGGGAGGCGGGTGCGCGCGCCGGCGCTCAGTCGAAGACGGGGCCCTTGGTGCGGGTGCGCTTGAGCTCGTAGAAGCCGGGGACGCCGGTGATCAGCACGAAGCCGTCCCACAGGCGGCCGGCCTCCTCGCCCTTCGGCGCCGGCGTCATCACGGGGCCGAAGAACGCGGTGCCGTTGACCGCCACGACCGGGGTGCCGACCTCGTCGCCGACCAGCGCGATCGCCTCGGCGTGCGAGGCGCGCAGCTGCTCGTCGAACTCGTCGGTGTCGCCGTACGCCCGCAGGGACTGCGGCAGGCCGACCTCGTCGAGCGACTCGCGGATGATCGCCCAGGTGTCCTTGCGGCCGCCCGGGTGCCGGCGGGTGCCGAGCGCGTCGTACAGCGGCTTGAGGTGCTCGGCGCCGTACAGCTCCTTGGCGGCGGTGAGCACGCGCACGGCGGCCCAGGAGTCGTCCATCAGCTCGCGGTACTCGTCGGGCAGGTCCCGGCCCTCGTTGAGCACGGACAGGCTCATCACGTGCCAGCGCACGTCCACGTCGCGGACCCGCTGCACCTCGGTCATCCAGCGCGACGTCATCCACGCCCAGGGGCACGCGGGGTCGAACCAGAAGTCGGCGGTGTCGCGGTCGGGCGCGGTCGTGTCGGTCACTGGGAGGGCTCCTCGGGCTGTCGACGTCGGGGTGCGTGCGCGCGGACGCGGGCGCCGTCGGGTCGACCGCGCCGTCCGCCATCATGCCCCGGAACCGGGGGGCCGTGTCACGTGGGGGCGGCGCCGGCGGCCGGCGTCGCGGACGCACGCACCCGCCGGTTGGTGGAATGATGCGGCGACGGTCAGCCAGCCTGACCACCGCAGACCTGCGACCGACGTTCCACGAGGAGACCCCGCGTGCCCGCAGAGAACCTGACCCGCGACGAGGCCCGGACCCGGGCCGCCCTGGTCGACGTCCAGTCCTACGACGTGGCGCTCGACCTGACGACGGGGCCGGTGACGTTCACCTCGACGACGACCGTCCGGTTCACCGCCCGCGAGGCCGGCGCCGGCACGTTCCTCGACCTCATCGCCCCCGCCGTGCACCGCGTCGTGCTCAACGGGACCGAGCTGGACCCCGCCGACGTCGTCGCCGACTCGCGCATCCGCCTCGACGGCCTGGCCGAGCAGAACGAGGTGGTCGTCGTCGCCGACGCCGCCTACATGAACACCGGCGAGGGCCTGCACCGGTTCGTCGACCCGGTCGACGACGAGGTGTACCTGTACTCGCAGTTCGAGGTCGCCGACTCCCGGCGCGTGTTCGCCGTGTTCGAGCAGCCCGACCTCAAGGCGACCTTCGCGTTCACGGTGACCGCGCCCGCGCACTGGGTGGTCGTGTCGAACTCCCCCGCCGTCGGCGAGCCCGTCCCCGTCGAGGGCGGCACGAACCGCAACGGCGGCCGCGACGAGGGCACGGCCACCTGGACGTTCGAGCCGACGCCGCGCATCGCGTCCTACATCACCGCCGTCGTCGCCGGCCCGTACCACCACGAGCACGGCGAGCTCACCTCCCGCGACGGCCGCACCATCCCGCTCGGCGTCTACTGCCGCGGCTCGCTCGCGCAGCACCTCGACACCGACAACATCCTCGACATCACGCGCGCCGGCTTCGCGTTCTACGAGGAGCAGTTCGACTTCCCGTACCCGTTCGCCAAGTACGACCAGCTGTTCGTGCCGGAGTTCAACGCGGGCGCGATGGAGAACGCCGGCGCGGTCACGTTCCTCGAGTCGTACGTGTTCCGGTCCAAGGTGCCGGAGGCCACGGTCGAGCGCCGCGCGGTGACGATCCTGCACGAGCTCGCGCACATGTGGTTCGGCGACCTCGTCACCATGCGCTGGTGGGACGACCTGTGGCTGAACGAGTCGTTCGCCGAGTACGCATCCACCCTGGCGACCGCCGAGGCGACCCGCTGGACGACGGCCTGGACCACGTTCTCCTCGCTGGAGAAGGGCTGGGCCTACCGCCAGGACCAGCTGCCGTCCACGCACCCGATCGCCGCGGACATCCGCGACCTGGAGGACGTCGAGGTCAACTTCGACGGCATCACCTACGCCAAGGGCGCGAGCGTGCTCAAGCAGCTCGTCGCCTGGGTGGGCCAGGAGCAGTTCTTCGCGGGCGTCCGGCAGTACTTCGCCAAGCACGCCTGGGGCAACACCGAGCTGCGCGACCTGCTGACCGAGCTCGAGGCCACCTCCGGCCGCGACCTGTCCGCGTGGTCGGCGCTGTGGCTGGAGCAGTCCGGCGTGACCCTGCTGCGCCCGGAGATCGCGTCCGAGGTCGGCGAGGACGGCGTCGAGCGGATCACCGCGCTGGCCGTGCGCCAGGAGGTGCCCGCGACGCACCCCGTGCAGCGCCCGCACCGCCTCGTGGTCGGCGGCTACGACGTCGTCGCGGACGCCTCCGGCGAGACCCGGCTGGAGCGCACCGTGCGCGTCGAGCTCGACGTCGACGGCGAGCGCACCGAGGTGCCCGAGCTCGTCGGCACGAAGCGACCCGACCTGCTGCTGCTCAACGACGACGACCTCGCCTACGCCAAGGTCCGGCTCGACGAGCGCTCGCTCGCCACCGCGATCGCGCACCTCGGCCACTTCACCGAGTCGCTCCCCCGCACGCTCGTCTGGGCGGCGGTCTGGGACGCGACCCGCGACGGCGAGACCCCGGCGCGCGACTACGTCGACCTGCTGCTCGGCAACATCGCGCACGAGACCGACTCCTCCGTCGTGCTCGTGCTGCTCCGGCAGCTGCACACCGCGCTCGACCTCTACGTGGCCGCCGAGCACCGCCCGGCCACCGAGGTCGCCGCCGCGGACGCGCTGTGGACGCTCGCGACCGACGCCGAGGGCGGCAGCGACACCCAGCTGCAGCTCGTCAAGGCGTTCGCGGCCCGGGCCTCGACCACCGAGCAGCTGGACGCCGTCGCGGCGCTGCTGGACGGCGGCACCCGCCTGGAGGGCCTGTCGATCGACACCGACCTGCGCTGGGAGCTGCTGACCTCGCTGGTCGCCGGCGACCGCGCGGGCGAGGCCGAGATCGACGCGCAGCTCGCGGCGGACCCGACCGCGACCGGCCAGCGCGCCGCCGCGGCCGCCCGCGCCGCGCTGCCGACCGCCGACGCCAAGGCCGCCGCCTGGGCCGCGGTCGTCGACTCCGACGCGCTGCCGAACGCCCTGCAGGCCGCGACCATCGGCGGGTTCGGCCGCGTGCACGACCGCACGCTGCTCCGCCCGTTCGTGGCCCCGTACTTCGACGGGCTCGAGCGCGTGTGGTCCGAGAAGACCAACGAGATGGCGCAGAACATCGTGACCGGCCTGTACCCGACCGAGCTGGCAGACGACGCCGGCGAGGGCGCGGTCGACGTGGCGGGGGCGACGGACGCGTGGCTCGCCGCGCACCCGGACGCGGCCCCGGCGCTGCGCCGGCTCGTGGTCGAGGCCCGTGACGGCGTGCGCCGGCTCCTCGCGGCCCAGGCGGCCGACCGCCACTACCACGAGGCCTGACCCGCACCCCGGCCCGGCCTGACGCGCCCGGTGCCCGACCCTCGCTCGCGGGGGGCGGGCACCGGGCGCGTCGCCGTCCCGGGCGGCGCCGCGGCGAGTTCGGTGCTCCCCGCCGAGTTCGGTGCCCGCAGGCACCGAACTCGGCGACAGCCACCGAACTCGGCGCGGCGGGCCTATCTCGGCGGGCTCGGCGAGCGCTCGGCGGGCGCCGGCGCCGCCGCCGGGAGGGCCGCCAGCCAGCGGCGCGCCGCGCGCGGGGTGCGCAGGCGCACCACCGGGACCGTCCCCGTCGCCGCGAGGCGCCGGTACCGCTCCCGGTAGGCCGCGTGCTCGGTCCACGACCACAGCACGATGTTCTCCTCCGGGTCGGTGCGCACCAGGGACGCCAGCGACTCGGTGTTGCCGTGGTAGATCGGCCGGCGCAGCACCGCCCGCGCCAGCGTCCGCCGGACGACCCGCGCCATGACGAGCGGGCGCGGGTAGTCGAGCCACACGACGGCGTCCGCGTCGTCGGCGAGCCCCTGCCGGACGTCGTTCCAGTTGCCGTCGACCACCCACCCGCCGGGCGCACCGTCGAGGAACTCGCGCAGGATGCCCCGCGCGACCTCCGGGTCCTTCTTCACCCAGCCCGGGCCCCAGAACACCTCGTCGAGCTCGCGGTGCGGGACGCCGAGGTGCCGGGCGAGCGCGCGGGCGAACGTCGTCTTGCCGGCGCCGGAGTTGCCGACGACGCGCACGCGCCGCGGGGGCCAGGTGGTCATCGGGGCAGCCTAGCGAGGGGCCCCGCGCCACCCGGCCGCGACCGGTCGTCCCGCGGCCCGCCGCACCCGCTCGGCCTCAGCCCTCCGCCAGCACCGCCGCGAGCGACCGCAGCCGCGCGTTGGTGAACAGGTCGTCGAGCAGCACCAGCCGCCCGGCGCCGTCGGCGAGCGGCACCCGCCAGTTCGGGTACTCCTGGTCGGTCCCGGGCTGGTTCTGCGCCCGGCGCTCCCCCACGGCGTCGGCCAGCGACACCCCGACGAGGACGCTCGGCGTCCGGAGCACGTACCGGTGCAGGGCCTCGACGACCTCGCGCTCGGAGGGGTCGTCGCCCAGCAGCCCGCGCTCGCGCAGCACCGTCAGCATCGCCTCGCGCTCGGCCCGCGCGGCGCGCCGCACCTGCTCGACCGGCTCCGTCAGCAGGCCCAGCCGCTCGCGGAGCGCGACGTGCTCCTCGGCGAGGTAGCCCGCCGTGGGCGGCAGGTCGTGCGTCGTCACCGAGGACAGCGCGAGCCGGCGGTAGTCCTCGGGCGGCAGCGGCCGGCCCTCGGCGTCCTTCTCGAACCACAGGATCGAGGTGCCGAGCACGCCGCGGTCCAGCAGGTAGTCGCGGACCCAGGGCTCGACGTTGCCGAGGTCCTCGCCGATGACGACCGCGCCCGCGCGGTGCGCCTCCAGCGCGAGGATGCCGATCATCGCGTCGTGGTCGTACCGGACGTAGGTCGCCTCCGCGGGGCTGTTGCCCTGCGGGATCCACCACAGCCGGAACAGCCCGATGATGTGGTCGATCCGGACGGCGCCCGCGTGCCGGAGCACGGTGCGCAGCATGTCCCGGTACGGCCGGTAGGCGACCCGCTCCAGCTCGGCGGGGTGCCACGGCGGCTGCGACCAGTCCTGCCCCTGCTGGTTGTACATGTCCGGCGGGGCGCCGACCGACGCGCCGCGGGCCAGCACCGAGCCGAGCGCCCAGGCGTCCGAGCCGTCGGGGTGCACCCCGACCGCCAGGTCGTGCATGACCCCGATCGACATGCCGGCCTCGTGGGCGGTGCGCTGCGCGGTCGCGAGCTGCTCGTCGCACAGCCACTGCAGCCAGCAGTAGAACCGCACCCGGTCCGCGAGCTCGGTGCGGGCGCGCAGGGCGCCGGGCGCGGCGGGGTCGCGGAGGTCGGCGGGCCACGGCGGGGCGCCGTGCTGCTCGGCGAGCGCGCACCACAGGGCGAAGTCCTCGAGCCCGCGGCCCTCGCGGCGCCGGAAGTCGTCGAACGCCGACTGCCGGGCGGCCGACCGCGGCGCGGCGAACACGACCTCGAGCGCGGCCTTCTTGGCGGCCCACACGACGTCGCGGTCGATCGGCCCGTCGTCGGTGTCGAGCGCGAGCGCCTGCTCGGCGGACCACTCGACGAGCGCCCGGTCGGCCGACGACAGGTACGCCGTCTCGGGCACGTCCTCCACGCGCAGGTACAGCGGGTTCACGAACCGGCGGGTGGTCGGCAGGTAAGGCGACGGGGTCAGCGGTGGCACCGGCTCGGCGGCGTGCAGCGGGTTGATGAGCAGGAACTGCGCGCCCGCCTCGTGGCCCGACAGCCACGCCAGGTCGGCCAGGTCGCGCAGGTCGCCCGCGCCCCAGGACGCCCGCGAGCGCACCGAGTACAGCTGGACCATGAGGCCCCACGCGCGCTTCTCGTCGAGCGCCGCGGGCAGCTCCAGCCGGTCGGGCGTCACGGCCAGCGGGCTCGCCGCCTCGCCCGACGGTCCGGACGTGCGCAGGAGGTGCCAGCCGAGCGGCAGGCCCGCGGGCACGACGAACGTCGCGCGCCCGACCTCGCGGCCGTCGACGGTGCGCGGCTCGACCACGACGTCGGCCTGCTCCAGCTCGACCCGCTCGCTGACGGCCCCGGCGGCGCGGCGGCCGCGGCCCTCGGCGCCGTCGATCTCGACCCAGGCGCGGACGGGGTCGCCGTGCGTCACGTGCACCGGGACCTGGACGTCGTCGGACTGCCGGACGACGACGACCGGCGGCAGCACCCGGCGCCAGGGGACGTCCTCGGCGTGCCGCAGCGCGACCTCGACGCGCTCGGGCGTCGAGGCGTCGACGCCCAGCGCGCCCAGCACGGCGACCAGGGTGGCGGGGGCGACGTCGCGCATCCCGCCGTTGAACTCCTGGAACTCCGTGGCGACGCCGTGCGCCCGCGCCAGGTCCAGCAGGGACTCGGGGGCTGTGTGCTCGGCCACACGCCGATCCTGCCAGAGCAGCGGCGCTCACGCCGGGCAGCCGCGCTGGTGGGTGCGGGTGCGGGGCGGGTGCGGGGCGGGCGCGGGCGGTCGCGGCACCCGCCCCGAGCGCGCGCCGGGGACCCGTCGCCCCGGGCCGTAGGGTGGCGCGCATGACCGCCGAGCACGCCGCCGCCGCGGCCGACGCCGCCGCCACGCCCACCGGCTACCCCGCCGCCCGCCGGCTCGACCTCGTCGAGGACCTGCACGGCCGCGCCGTCGCCGACCCGTACCGCTGGCTGGAGGACGCCGACGACGCCGCGACCGAGGCCTGGTCGACCGCCCAGGACGACCTGTACGCCGCGTACCGCGCTGGGGTCACGTCGGGCGCCCTCGCCGAGGGTCCGCTCGCGACCGGCCCGCTGACGGAGCGGCTGCGCGCGCTGCTCGGCGCCGGCTTCGTGGGCGCCCCCGCCTGGCGCGGCGACCGCCGGTTCTTCTCCCGCCGCACCGGCGACCAGGAGCACGGCGTGGTCGTCGTGGCCGAGCCGGACCCGGACGCCCCCGGCCGCGAGCGCGAGCGGGTCCTGGTCGACCCGGTCGCGCTCGACCCGGCCGGCACGACGACGCTCGACGCGTGGCAGCCGAGCAAGGAGGGCGACCTGCTCGCCTACCAGGTGTCGCACGGCGGCACCGAGGAGAGCGTGCTGCACGTGCTCGACGTCGCGACGGGCGAGCTCGTGGACGGGCCGGTCGACCGCGCCCGGTACTCCCCCGTCGCGTGGGAGCCGGGCGGCGGCTCGTTCTTCTACGTGCGCCGCCTCGCGCCCGAGCTGCTCCCCGAGGGCGAGAAGCAGTACCACCGCCGGGTGTGGCGGCACGTGGTCGGCACCGATGCGGCGCAGGACGTCGAGGTGTTCGGCGACGGCCTGGACCTGACCAACTACTATGGCGTCTCGGTGTCCCGCGACGGCCGGTGGCTGATCGTGTCCGCGTCGGCCGGCACCGCGCCGCGCACCGACGTGTGGATCGCCGACCTGCACGCCACCGAGCCGGGCGCGGTGCCCGCGTTCCGGGAGGTCGCCGTCGGCTACGACGCCGAGATCGCCGCCTGGGTCGGCCGGGACGGGCGGCTGTACGTGCACACCACCCTCGACGCGGACCGCGGCCGGCTCGCCGTCGGCGACCCCGAGGACCCGGGCGTCCCGCACTGGACGACCCTGCTCGCGGAGGACCCCGAGGCCGTCCTCGAGGACGTCGCGTTCACCGACGGCGGCGGCGACGACACGACCCCGCGGCGGCTGGTCGCGGCGTGGCGCCGGCACGCGGTCAGCGAGATCACGGTGCACGACCCGGCGACCGGCGAGCGGCTCCCGGGCGCCGCGGGCACGGTCGACCTGCCCGGGCTCGGCTCGACCGGCGGGCTCGTGACCCGGCCCGACGGCGGCCCCGACGTGTGGTTCTCCTACACCGACCACACGACGGTCACCGAGGTGCACCGGTACGACGCGGAGTCCGGCACGACGACGCTCTGGGCCGCCCCGCCCGGGGCCGTGGCCGACCTGCCGGACGTCCGGGTGCAGCGTCTGGTCGCGACCAGCGCCGACGGCACCGAGGTGCGCGCGTTCGTCGTCGCCCGGGCGGACGCGCTGGACGCCGACGGCCGGCCCCTGGCCCCCGCGCCGACGATCCTCTACGGCTACGGCGGCTTCCAGATCTCGCTCGACCCCGCCTACTCCGCCACCACGCTCGCGTGGGTCGAGGCCGGCGGCGTGTACGTCGTCGCCAACCTGCGCGGCGGCGGCGAGGAGGGCGAGGAGTGGCACCGCGCCGGGCGCCGCTGCCACAAGCAGCACGTGTTCGACGACTTCCACGCCGTCGCGCGGCTGCTCGTCGACGACGGCTGGACCACCACCGACCGGCTGGCGTGCTGGGGCGGGTCCAACGGCGGCCTGCTGGTCGGCGCCGCGCTCACCCAGCACCCGGAGACGTTCGCCGCGGTCGTCTGCTCGGCGCCGCTGCTCGACATGGTCCGCTACCAGCGGTTCGGGCTCGGGACGACGTGGAGCGACGAGTACGGCGACGCGGACACCCCGCGCGAGCTCGACTGGCTGCTGTCGTACTCGCCGTACCACCGGGTGGTCGAGGGCACCGCGTACCCGGCGACGCTGTTCACGATCTTCGACGGCGACACCCGCGTCGACCCGCTGCACGCCCGCAAGCTCGGGGCCGCGCTCCAGGCCGCCACCTCCGCCCCGCTCGACGAGGCGCCGGTGCTGGTGCGCCGCGAGAAGGGCGTCGGGCACGGCGGCCGGGCGCTGTCCCGCACGATCGCCCTGACGGTCGAGCAGCTGCAGTTCGTCGCGGACCGCACGGGCCTGGCGGCCGCCCGGCGCTGACGCCGCGCGCGCCCCCGCGCGGGACCGTGTGAGGGTCCCGTGCGGGCGGCGTGCGGGGGCCGGGGGCGGCCCGGCGCCGGGGCGGCGGGCGGCGGCGCGCTCCCGCTAGCGTGGACCGGTGATCTTCTCGTCCCTCCCCTCCGTGCTCGCCGCCGCGGGCGACGACCCGGGCGCCGAGCTCGCCGACAACGCCAACGCGCTCGTCGACTGGCTGCTCGGTCCCGGGCTGCGCATCGCGATCATCGTCGTCATCGGCGTCGTCGCGCTGCTGCTGGTCCGCCGGCTCATCAAGGCCGTCACCGAGCACATCGCCGACGGCACGTCCCTGCTGCAGCGCGGCATCGCCAAGCCGCTCGGCGGCACCGAGGTGGCCGCCGCCCTGCGCAAGGTCAACCCGATCGCGAACGCCCGGCGCACCCAGCGCGCCCGCACCATCGGCTCGGTGCTGCGGTCCACGGCGGGCATCGTCATCGGCACGATCGTCGTGCTGTCGGTGCTCGACCAGGTCGGGGTGAACATCGCCCCCTTCATCGCGTCGGCCGGCATCGTCGGCGTGGCGCTCGGCTTCGGTGCGCAGAGCCTGGTGAAGGACTTCCTGTCCGGCATGTTCATGCTGCTGGAGGACCAGTACGGCGTGGGCGACGTGGTCGACGTCGGCCCGGCGCAGGGCACGGTGGAGTCGGTCGGCCTGCGGGTGACCAAGATCCGCGACGCCGACGGCACCCTCTGGTACGTGCCGAACGGGTCCATGCTGCGGGTGGGCAACAAGACCCAGGGCTGGGCGAACGCCGTGGTCGAGGTGAAGGTCGACTACTTCGCCGACCTCGACCGGGTGGGCGACGTGCTGGTCGGTGCGGCGGCGCGGCTCGCCGAGGACCCGGCGCTCGGCCCGTCGATGGAGGGCTCGGCCACCGTCACCACCGCCGAGGACCTGTCGTTCGACGCCGTGACCGTGAAGCTCGTGCAGCGCACCGCCCCGGCGCGGCAGTGGGCGGTCGCCCGCGCGCTGCGCACCGCGGTCCGCGAGGCGCTGGAGGCCGCGGACATCCCCCTGGCCGGGCAGCGCGAGGCGCTGGAGGCGCACCGCGAGCGGGTCTCGGCGACGGACGACCCGACGACGGACTGAGTCCGCCGGACACGCGACGGCCCCGGCCGCACCGACCCGCTCGGGGTCGGTGCGGCCGGGGCCGTCGTCGTGCGCGGGGCGGCCTGCGTCAGCGCAGGCCGTCGAGCTCCGCGGCCAGGTTGTCGGCCTCGGGGCCGACGATGACCTGCACGATGCGCCCGGAGCGCACGACGCCGAACGCGCCGGTCGCCTTGAGGGCGTCCTCGTCGACGCGCTGCGGGTCGGTGACCTCGACGCGCAGGCGCGTGATGCAGGGCTCCAGGTCGACGACGTTGCCGCCGCCGCCCAGGGCCACCAGGATCTGCTCTGCCTTGCTCAATGGAACCCCCGTCGTGCTGTTCGTGCCGGACTGCCCCCGCGGCCACCCGCGCGGGCGGTCGCCTGACCACCAGCGTAGTCCGCGCGGCGGCCCGCGACCGGGTGCGACGCCCGGACCCCGCCGCGCGCGGTGCGAGACTGTCGCCATGACCGAGCAGCCGCCGCTCCCCGCGCCCCGCCCGGCCGGCCCGACCCTCCCGCTGAGCGCCGCCGCGCCCGCGCCGTCGCCGGTCGCCCCGGCGCCCGAGGGCAGCTCCGAGGCCCGGCGCCGGGAGTCGTTCTACGAGGCCGTCGGCGGCCACGTGACGTTCACCCGGCTCGTCGACGCCTTCTACGAGGGCGTCGCGACCGACCCGGTCCTGAAGCCCATGTACCCCGAGGAGGACCTCGGCCCGGCCAAGCGGCGCCTCACGATGTTCCTCGAGCAGTACTGGGGCGGGCCGACCGCCTACTCCGAGGAGCGCGGGCACCCGCGGCTGCGGATGCGGCACATGCCGTTCGCCGTCGACCCCGACGCGCGCGACCGGTGGCTGCGGCACATGCGCGCGGCGGTCGACACGCTCGGGCTCGCGCCGCTGTACGAGGCGACGCTGTGGGACTACCTGGAGCGGGCCGCGCACTCGCTGGTGAACACCGCCGGACGCTGAGCCGGGGGCGCGCGGGCACGCAGGCGGCACCGGCGGCGCGGTCCGGGGCCCGGCCGTCGTGAGACGCTGGCCCGCGTGACCGACGCCGCGCCCTCGACCGCCCCCGCCTCCACCCCCGACCCCATCACCGCGCTGCTGGCCGTCCTCGACGTCGCCCCCGGCGCCGGCCCGGACGCCTTCACCGCGGCGAGCCTGCCGAAGCCCGGCGGCCGGGTGTTCGGCGGCCAGGTCATCGCGCAGGCGCTGGTCGCGGCCGGCCGCACCGTCCCCGACGGCCGGCTCCCGCACTCGCTGCACGGGTACTTCCTGCGCGCGGGCGAGGTCGGCACGCCGATCGAGCTCGGCGTCGAGCGGCTGCGCGACGGCCGGTCGTTCTCCGCCCGGCGCACGCACGCGGCGCAGGACGGCGACCCGATCCTGTCGATGATCGCGTCCTTCCAGGAGGACCAGCCCGGCGTCGAGCACACCGAGCCCGCCCCGGACGTCCCGGCGCCCGAGGACGTCGAGTCGGCGATGGACCGCATGGGCCACCTCGACCACCCGGTCGCCCGGTTCTGGACGCACGAGAGCGCGTTCGACGTCCGGCACGTCGGCGGCTCGCTGTACCTGGGCCCGGCCCCGACGCCCGAGGGCCGGCAGCGGGTGTGGATGCGCGCGAAGGGCGCCCTCCCGGACGACCAGCTGCTGCACCGCGCGCTGCTCGCGTTCGCGTGCGACCAGATCATGCTCGAGCCGGTGCTCCGCCGCGCCGGGCTGTCCTGGCTGACGCCGGGCCTGTCCGTCGCGAGCCTCGACCACGCGATGTGGTGGCACCGGGACGTCCGGGTCGACGACTGGCTGCTGTTCGACCAGGACAGCCCGTCGGCCCAGGGCGGACGCGGGCTCGGCAGCACCCGGGTGTTCGACCGGTCGGGCGCGCTGGTCGCGACGATCGCGCAGGAGGGCATGGTCCGGGTCCCGGCCGCCTGACGGGCGCGGGGGCTAGGGCCCCGGCCCCTCCCTGACGGCTCAGGCGCTCCGCTGGCGAGGCCCCGCACCCCGGTGCACAGTGTCCCGGTGGTGAGGCTGCGACGGGTCAGGATCGACTCCCCGGGGTGGACCCGGCGACGTGCGGGGAAGGGCTTCTCCTACCTCGACGTCGACCGCGTCACGCGGATCACCGACGTCGAGCACCTGGACCGGATCCTCGCGCTGGCCATCCCGCCGGCGTGGCAGGACGTGTGGATCAGCCCGTGGGCCAACGGGCACATCCAGGCGGCCGGGCTCGACGACGCGCAGCGGCGGCAGTACCTCTACCACGAGCAGTGGCGGCGCCGCCGCGACCGCCTCAAGCACGACCACGTGCTCGACGTCGCCCGGCGGCTGCCGGCCGCGCGCCGGTCGGTGCGCCGCGACCTCGCGCTGCCGGGCTTCCCCCGGGCGAAGGCGCTGGCCCTGGCGTTCCGGCTGCTCGACCTCGCGTACTTCCGGGCCGGCGGCGAGGGCTACGCGCAGCGGAACGGCTCCTACGGCCTCGCGACGCTCCGCCGCGAGCACGTCCAGGTCCTGGCCGACGACGACGGCGCCGAGACCGCCGTGCGGTTCCACTACCCCGCCAAGTCGGGGCAGATCCGGGACGTCGTCGTCGAGGACGCGCAGGTCGCGGAGCTCGTCGGCACGCTGCTGCGCCGGCGCGGCGGCGGGCCCGAGCTGCTGGCGTGGCGCGACGACGACGGCTGGCACGACATCACCAGCGCCGAGGTCGGGGCGGACGTGAAGCACCGGCTCGGCGACGACGCCAGCCCGAAGGACTTCCGCACCTGGCACGCGACGGTGCTCGCGGCGCGCGGGCTCGCGGCGTCCGGCGCGGCGCCGAAGTCCGAGCGGGGCCGGCGGCGGGTCGTGGCGACGGTCGTCAAGGCGGTGTCCCACGAGCTCGGCAACACCCCCGCGGTGTGCCGGGCGTCGTACATCGACCCGCGGGTCGTCGAGCTGTGGTCGCACGGCAGCACGATCCGGCCCACGCGCTCCCAGGCGGTCGCGGAGAAGGAGACCCTGGCGCTGCTGTCCTGAGGGCGTCAGTCCCGGACGCGGGCCAGCGCGAAGCCGTCCCAGCCCTTCGCGCCGACCGTCTGCAGGGCGGTCGCGTCCAGACGTGGGTGCGTGCCGAGCGCGTGCAGCACCTCCCGCGACCCCACGACGCGCGGGTCCTCGGACGCCGCGTCGGCCACCTCGCCCCGGCGCACCACGTTGTCGACCACGATCACCGTGCCGGGGTGGGACAGCCGCACGGCGAGGTCGAGGTAGCGCGCGTTGCTGGGCTTGTCGGCGTCGATGAAGACGAGGTCGAACGCCTCCTCGCCCTGCGCGAGCAGGCCCTCGACCGACTCGCCCGCCAGCCCCTCGAGCAGCCGCACCCGGTCCGCGACGCCCGCCCCCACGAAGTTGTCCCGGGCGACCGCGGCGTGCGCCGGGTCGATCTCCAGCGTCGTCACGTGCCCGTCCGGCCCGACAGCGTCGGCGAACCACAGCGTGCTGTACCCGGCCAGCGTGCCGAACTCCAGCACCCGGCGGGCACCCGCGATCCGGCACAGCAGCCACAGCAGCCGGCCCTCCGTCGGCGCGACCTCGATGGCCGGCAGCCCGGCCGCGCGGCCGGCGTCCCGCGCCGCGACCAGCGCGGCGCTCTCCGGCACCAGCTCCTCGACCAGGTACGCGTCCACCGCGGCCCAGCCCTGCTCCCCCGACCCGTGCTCGCCCATGGTCCGATCATGCACCCGCGCCCACCGTCGCGGACGGGGTGGGAGCACCCGGGCCCCGGGATGCGGGTCGCGCGGGGGCGTCGGAGACTGCGGACGTGCCCCAGGACCCCGCCGTGACCAGCCCGGGCGCGGACGCGCCCACCGCCGACGACCTGCTCCACGAGCCGGTCGCCCGCACCCTGACCGGGATCGTCCCCGGCGTCGGCGACGACGGCCGGCCGCGCCCCGACGCCCCGCTCGTCGCCGTGACCGGCGTGACCGGCTACGTCGGCGGCCGCCTCGTGCCCGAGCTGCTGGCGGCCGGCTACCGGGTGCGCGCGATCGCCCGGCGCCCCGAGCGGCTGCGCGGCCGACCCTGGTACGACGCCGTCGAGGTGGCCCAGGCGGACGCCGCCGAGCCCGAGCAGATCCGCGCGGCCCTCGAGGGCACCGACGTCGCCTACTACCTGATCCACTCGCTCGGCTCGGGCCGCCGGTTCGAGCAGCGCGACCGGCACACGGCGCTCGTGTTCGGCGCCGCCGCGCGCGAGGCGGGCGTCGGCCGGATCGTCTACCTGGGCGGGCTGTCCCCCGACACCGAGGACCTGTCCCCCCACCTCGCGTCGCGCAAGGAGGTCGGCGAGATCCTGCTGGCCTCGGGCGTGCCGACGACGGTGCTGCGCGCGGCCGTGATCCTCGGCTCGGGGTCGGCGTCGTTCGAGATGATGCGGTACCTCACCGAGCGGCTGCCCGCGATGACCGTGCCGAAGTGGCTGGACAACCGGATCCAGCCGATCGCCGTCCGCGACGTGCTCCGCTACCTGGTGGGCTCGGCGTCGATGCCGCCGGAGGTGAGCCGGGAGTTCGACATCGGCGGGCCGGACGTGCTGACCTACCGCGACATGATGCAGGGCTACGCGAAGGCCGCCGGGCTGCCGCGGCGGATCATCGTCAAGGTGCCCGTGCTCACGCCGCGGCTGTCGAGCCACTGGGTCGGGCTGGTCACGCCGGTGCCGTCCGGGATCGCGCGTCCGCTCGTCGAGTCGCTGGTGCACGAGGTCGTGTGCGACGAGCACGACATCGCTCAGTACGTGCCGGACCCGCCCGAGGGGCTGATCTCGTTCCCTCGCGCGCTGCGGCTGGCCCTCGCCCGCATCCGCGAGGCCGACGTCACGACGCGCTGGTCGTCGGCGGGCGTGCCCGGGGCGCCCTCCGAGCCGCTGCCGTCCGACCCGGACTGGGCCGGCGGGTCGCTCTACGAGGACGCCCGGAGCGTCGAGGTCGACGCCTCCCCCGCGGCGCTGTGGCGGGTGCTGGAGTCGGTGGGGGGCGAGCGCGGCTGGTACTCGTGGTCGCTCGCCTGGCGGGTGCGCGGGCTGATGGACCGGGTCGTCGGCGGCCCGGGCCTGCGCCGCGGCCGGCGGGACCCGCGGCGGCTCGTCGTCGACGACGCGGTGGACTTCTGGCGGGTCGAGGAGGTCCAGCCGGGCCGGCTGCTGCGGCTGCGTGCCGAGATGCGGCTGCCCGGGCTGGCGTGGCTGGAGCTGCGGGTCGAGCCGGAGGGCGGCGAGCCCGCGCGCCCGGCGACCGGCTCCACCGACGCCGACGACCGCCCGGCCGACGTGTCGCCCGACCGCTGGACCACGCCGCCCACCCGGTTCGCGCAGCGGGCCGTGTTCCACCCGCACGGCCTGCTGGGGCAGCTGTACTGGTGGTCGGTCTACCCGTTCCACGGCGTGGTGTTCGGCGGGATGCAGCGCAACATCGCCCGCGCGGCGGAGACCGCGGAGCGCTCCCGCCGCGACCTCCCGCGCTGACCCGCCGCTCGCCCGCGCTGACCCGCCCGCGCCCGCACGCCTCTGCGCCGAGATAGGACCGCGGCACCGAGACAGGACCGTCTGCGGTCCTACCTCGGCGCCCGGGTCCTATCTCGGCGCGGTGCGTCGCCGAGGTCGGTGGTTCTCGCCGAGGTCGGTGGCGAGGAGCACCGAACTCGGCGGGAGCCACCGAAGCGGACGCCGCCTGCTGGCGCGAGGGGTCAGCGGCCGCGGCGGCGGAAGGTCGGCGGAGCCTCGACGTACGGCAGCCAGGCCGCGCGCTCGGTCTCGCCGATCCGGCGGGGCGACCCGCTCGCGGCGTCGACCAGCACCAGCGTCGTGACCGCGCGGGCGTACGGGCCGAGCGCGCCCGCGGCGGCGTCGTCCGGGGACGCGTCGTGCACCTCGTAGCAGACGTCGATGCTCGCGCCGCCGAGGTGGCCGATCCACATGTCGACGACGACCGGCGTGCGGCGGTAGCCCAGCGGGCGCAGGTACTCGACCTCCTGGCGGGCGACCAGCGTCGCGGTGCGCGCACCCGGCCCGGCGTCGAGCACGGCGGTCGGCCAGGTCTCCCGGTCGGCGGGCCCGGTCGCGGGTGCGGCGCCCTCGCCCAGCGGGTCGGCGGGCGCGGGGTGCGCCCAGAACGCCTCGATGCGCGCCTCCTCGAGCAGCCGCAGCAGCTCGACGTTGTTCACGTGCCCGTACGCGTCCATGTCGGACCAGCGCAGCTGGACCGGCACCCGGAGCCTGGCCATGCGTCCCCCGTTCCTCGGTGCGGCGCCGCGGGGTGGCGCCCCCAGCATCCTGCCCCTCCCGCCGGGGCGGGTGGGTGCGGCGCGCGTGTGGCGTCGGCCGCACCCGGTCCCGGCACGCCGCCGGGTCCGCCGGCAGGACTCCGTCCGGCTCGACGGCCCGGTCCGCCGCAGCGCCGCGCGGGTGCGGGCACGGCGCCGGGCCTCCGAGCGCCGACCCGCCCGGTCACCGCCCCCGGTCGCCCGCCGCGCGGAGCGCCTGCTCCCGGCACGCCGCCAGGTCGCCCAGCACCGCGGCAGCCGGGTCGGCGACCCGCTCGCGCGCGACCCGCGTCACCGCCGCGAGCAGCCGCGCCCGCGCCGCGCGCGCCCGACCCCGGGCACGCAGGCGCGCGAGCCCGGACGCCAGGAGCGCGAGCAGCGCGCCCGCGAGCAGCCCGCCGACCAGCAGGACGGTCGGCGCCGGGAACGGACCCCACTCCGGCGTCCGCGGCACCGGCAGCTGCAGGTACGCCAGCCCCGCGAGCGCCGCGAGCCACAGCGCCCCCGCGACCGCCGCCGCGAGCAGCAGCCACTGCAGCCACCCGGCGAACCGCACCCACGCCCCCGGGCGGTCGGGCAGGAGCGGCGTGCCGCCGACGGCCCGGTCGAGGTCGTCGGCCAGGTCGGCCACGCCCACCGCGTCCCGGACGGCGAGCGCCCAGGCGTCCGGGACGTCCGCGGTGGCGGCGTCGACGTACCGCCGCACGGCCGACGACGCGGCGGCGCGGGCGGCGGGGCCCGCGGGCGGGAGCGAGGTCCGCTCGACCGCACCCGGCACGGAGTCGTCGGCGGGCGCGCCCCGACCTCGGCGGCCCGCGCCCGCGCCCGTCGCCAGGTGCAGCCGCCGCAGCTGGTCCGGTCGGAGCCGGGC
>NZ_JAGXJG010000678.1:0-231 GCF_019091725.1 Cellulomonas sp. GbtcB1
GGTGCCCGCCGAGCCCGAGGAGCAGGTGACGGGCCGCGCCGGCGTGCTCGGCACCCCCGGCGCCGACGTCGAGGTCCGGCGGCTCCCCGGCGCGGGCAAGCTGGCGGCGAGGACCGACGTGCTCACCGGCGTCGGCCCGCTGGACGGGGTCGTCCCGGACGCCGAGTCGCTGCGCCGCGCGGCCGGCGCGGCCCTGGGCGAGCTCACCGGCGCCCCGTCGGTCGCCGTCGC
>NZ_JAGXJG010000679.1:0-231 GCF_019091725.1 Cellulomonas sp. GbtcB1
GAGGCCATGGCAGGTCACGCAAGCGGGCGCGCGGCGGGTCCGCCGCCACCGCGGCGCCGGGGCGGTAACCAGGGCGTGCCCGCCGAGCCGGCGCAGCGTCGCCAGCCCGTCGGACGACAGCACGCTCTCCCGGTGCCCCTGCACCGGCGCGTCCCCGGGGCCGCGCGGCGCGTGCACCACCCCCGCGTCGTCGGTCGCCACTTCCCGCCCGCGCGGCCGGGTCCCGGCCGC
>NZ_JAGXJG010000680.1:0-231 GCF_019091725.1 Cellulomonas sp. GbtcB1
GCGAAGGCCCGCCCCCCCCAGGACCAGACCGCGGCCGGCGCCGACGCAGCCGAGGGGGCCGGCGACCCGGCGGGCACCGCGGCAGCCGCGGGCGACGGACCCGCGGTGCAGGACGCGACCCCGGAGGGCCCGGCCCCGGCCGCCGACGACCGGTCCGCCGGCCCCTGGGACTCCACCGAGGGGATCCCCCCCGGCCCGCGCGTCGCCCTGGGCGCCCTGCGGCTGCCCGGC
>NZ_JAGXJG010000681.1:0-231 GCF_019091725.1 Cellulomonas sp. GbtcB1
AACAATCGGTGAAGAATGGAGGATTTTTCGCTCTCTTCAAAGGGCTCGTGCCCAACTCTGTGAAGGTAAACTTCGAATGCAGCATACAAGCCCGGTTTGTTTGGTTCGTTTCTTGTTTCTTGTTTGAAACATATGCCCCGGAGAATTTTGAATTTCTTTCGTTTCTTGACCATACCCGTCCCCTAGTCTACCTGGAGCCACCAAGTGACTGCAGACCTTGCAACCTTGTCC
>NZ_JAGXJG010000682.1:0-230 GCF_019091725.1 Cellulomonas sp. GbtcB1
GTCGGTCGGCTCGGCGATCGAGGAGCACTACCGCGGCGCGGTCGAGTCCGGGGCCGCGCGGTCGTTCGAGGCGTACTACCCGCCGCCGCCCGACGGCTGGTACGAGGTGCGGGCGCACCCGGGTCCCGACGGGCTGTCCGTCTACTTCCACGACATCACCGCGCGGCGCCGGCTCGAGGAGCGGTGGACCTCCGCGCTCGCCGAGGGCGACGCGGCGACCAGCCGGCTCG
>NZ_JAGXJG010000683.1:0-230 GCF_019091725.1 Cellulomonas sp. GbtcB1
GTCGAGGTACGTGCTCTGCAGGTACTCCCACGCCAGCTCCGGGTCGTCGGCGTGCGCGCCGATCCCCTCGCCCTCTCCGCCCAGGTACACCTGGCCGGTGTCGCCGAGCGGCAGCGGGACGACGCCGTAGGCGAAGTCGGCGTCGGGCTCGGCCGTGCCGATCTGCCAGTTGCCGTTCTGCGCGAACGCCGTCTTCCCGGCCGCGGACTGCTGGAACGGGACCGTCTGGG
>NZ_JAGXJG010000684.1:0-230 GCF_019091725.1 Cellulomonas sp. GbtcB1
CGACGACGCGGCGAGGTCGTACCCGCGGCGCCCCGCGGGCTCCCGCATCGCGTGGGCCTTCGCCGGGCCGTAGGCGTAGAAGGCGATCTCGCCGGTGTACCGCCCGTCGGCGCCGCCCATCCGGCTGGCGATCACCTCGTCCGCCCCGATCAGCTCCGCGATCCGCTCCACCAGCTCCGCGCTCGACGCCGACACCACCACGACGTCGTGGCCGGCCGCGGGGTGCTCGG
>NZ_JAGXJG010000685.1:0-230 GCF_019091725.1 Cellulomonas sp. GbtcB1
GCCCGTGCCGAAGCCGGCGGCCTGCCACCCGGCCAACCCGCCGCCCAGCACCGAGACCCGGTCGTGGCCCAGGTAGCGCAGGAGCCACCAGACGCGTGTCGCCCAGGCGGAGCCGTCGGTGTCGTAGACGACGACGTGGGTGTCGTCGCCGACGCCCAGCGCGCCGGACGCCGCGGCCAGCGCCCCGGGCGATGGGAGCGGCTACGGGTCGGGGCCCGCCGGGTCGGACA
>NZ_JAGXJG010000686.1:0-230 GCF_019091725.1 Cellulomonas sp. GbtcB1
CGTGCCCGGCTGGTCCGGGGGCGAGGTGTGCACGGACAGCATGGCGATGCGCTGCGGCTCGTGCGGCACGACGGGGCTCCGGGATGGGGACGGTGACAGGCGGACTCCCCCCATTGTCGGCCATCTCGGGGGGTACGCACCGCGTGACGCCGACCACCCCGGTGGGATCGAGGGGTGCCCGGGCGCCCGGGGCTCAGGGGCGCGCGGCCCGGAGGGCCTCCTCCCGCTCC
>NZ_JAGXJG010000687.1:0-230 GCF_019091725.1 Cellulomonas sp. GbtcB1
AGTCCAGCTGGTGAAGGAGATCGGCATGAAGCAGGGCATCCACCCCGAGTACCGACCCGTGGTGTTCCGGGACGTCTGCGCGGACTTCGCGTTCCTGACCCGGTCGACGATCACGTCCGAGAAGACCGTCGAGTGGTCGGTCGGGAGGACGTACCCCGTCGTCGACGTCCGCGTCTCCTCCGCCTCCCACCCCTTCTACACGGGCAGGTCGCGGGTCCTGGACACCGCGG
>NZ_JAGXJG010000007.1:0-112757 GCF_019091725.1 Cellulomonas sp. GbtcB1
GGGGTGGCCGCGTCCCGCGCCGCCCGGCGCCGGCGCGAGGCCGGGGCGGCCGCGGGGGCCGGCGCGACCGGCTCCGCACCGGGCGGGCCGGCCGAGCAGCACGGCGACCAGCAGCACTGACCGAGGAGGACCGCGGCCCGTCGGGGGGCGCGGCCCGCACGATCGCCCGGGTCCCCGGGCCGGAGAGGGAGACGATGCACCGAGGAACGAGGACCCGCGCCTGGCGCGCGGTGACCGGCGCGCTGGTCGCGCTGGTCGTGGGCGCGGGCTCCGCGCTCGTGGCGACCCCCGCGGTCGCCGCGCCGACGCCGACGCTGACGGTGTCGCCGACGACCGGGCTGGACCCGGAGGGCGCGACGATCACGATCACCGGCCGGGACTTCGACCCCGCGTTCACGCAGGGGCCGATGGTGGCCGGCATGTACGCGCAGATCGGGTGGCTGGCAGACACCTGGCGCCCGTCGCAGGGGGCGGCGGCCGGCGCGCGGTCCAACGCCTACCGCGTCGCGGTCGAGGACACCCCGACCGGCGGCGAGTACGTGCAGTGGACGGACGACGACGGCGACGGCCTGGTGGACTTCACCTGGACCCAGACGATCACGAAGGCCGCGCTGGACGCCGTGGAGATCGAGGGCGGGCAGCTCGCGGTGTTCACCGTCGGCGGCAAGGGCGTGGTGCAGGCGGGCAACGAGGTCGCCGTGCCGATCGCGTTCGCGGAGCCGGTGACCGAGGAGCCGGGCACGGGTGAGCCGGGCACCGAGGAGCCTGGGACCGGTGAGCCGGGCACCGAGGAGCCCGGCACCGGCGAGCCGGGCACCGAGGAGCCCGGGACCGAGGAGCCGACGGCCCCGGCCGAGCCGACGCTGACCGTCACGCCGACGACGGGCCTGGACCCCGAGGGCGCGACCCTGACGATCACCGGCTCCGGCTACGACACCAGCGCGCTCGGCCTGTACGGCCCGAACGCGGGCCAGCCCGCCGGGTTCTACGCGCAGGTCGGCTGGCTGGCGAGCACCTGGCGCCCGTCGGAGGGCGCGGCCACGTCGGCGCGCACGAACGCGTACTCGGCGTGGGTGCAGGGCGTCAGCGAGACGAGCCCCTACCTGAAGTGGACCCTCGCCGCCGACGGCACCGCGGGCTTCACCTGGACCGTCATGGTCGACAAGGAGACGCTGGACGCGAAGGCGCTCGCGGGCGGCACGCTCGCCGTCTTCACCACCGGCGCCGGCGGCACCACCCAGGCGGGCAACGAGCGCGCGGTCCCGATCGCCTTCGCGGCGGCGGGCGGCGAGACGCCCGGCGGGGAGAACCCCGGCGGCGGCGAGGGCGGCGAGACGCCCGGCACGCCCGGCACCCCCGGCGGCGGGACCCCGGCGCCGAGCTGCGTCGCGATCACCGGCGCCACCTTCTCCTGGGGTGTCCGCGAGTCGTTCCGCTCCTACATCACGAGCCCGATCGCGAGCGGCTCGATCAGCACCACCGGCGTGACCGGCACCGGCCCGTGGACCTGGTCCGCCGGCACGGGCCAGGTCGACGCCGACGGCCTGGCGACGTCCACGTGGTCGGGCGGCGTCCGGTTCACCGGCCACGAGGGCGCGCTCGACCTCACGTTCGCGAGCCCCGAGGTGCGGGTCACCGGCGCCACCACGGCGTCGCTGCTGATGTCGGTCTCCTCCGGCACGGCCGCCGCCACCCGCGTCGAGGTCGCCACGCTCGACCTGGCGGGCGGCACCGCGGGCTCGACGGCCTCGAAGGTCGCCTGGTCCGGCGTCCCCGCGACGCTGACCGCCGCGGGGAGCACGGCGTTCGCCGGCTTCTACCCGGCCGGCGCGCCGCTCGACCCGGTGTCGTTCACGCTGCCGCTCGGCGCGGCCACGGACTGCGGCACGCCGACGGTCCCGAGCACCCCCACGGTCCCGACGACGCCGACCCTGCCCGGCGGCGACGCCGAGCCGGCGCCGGTGCGCGAGGTCCAGGGCCTGAGCGCGTCGGGCGCGGTCACCGCGGGCGGCGAGCTCACCCTGACGGCGAACGGGTTCGGCGCGGGCGAGGGCGGCATCCGCCTCGAGCTGCACTCCGACCCGGTCCTGCTGGCGACGCTCACGGCCGACGCCTCCGGCACGGTCGCGGCGACGTTCACCATCCCGGCGTCCACGCCGGCCGGGGCGCACACGCTCGTGCTGATCGGCGCGGGCCAGACCCTCGAGTTCCCGATCACCGTCCAGGCCGCGGCGCCGACGTGCGTGGCACGGGCCGTGTCCGGGGCGTCGTTCACCTGGGGCGTGCGGGACTCGTTCCGCAGCTACGTCACCGGTCCGATCGCGAGCGGGTCGATCAGCGCCTCCGGCGTCTCGGGCTCCGGCCCGTGGACCTGGTCCGGCGGCACCGGCCGGTACAACACCGCCGGCGACGTCGGCTCGGCCTCCTGGTCGGGCGGCGTGCAGTTCACCGGGCACGCGGGCCAGCTGGACCTGACGTTCTCGAACCCGACGGTCCGCGTCACGAGCGGCTCGTCCGCGACGCTGACGATGACCGTGGCGAGCCCGTCCGGCTCCTCCCGCGTGGCGCTCGCCACGCTGGACCTGTCCGCCGGCTCGGCGTCCTCGGGCGCCTCGCAGGTGGCGTGGTCCGGGATCCCGGCGACGCTGACGCAGGCCGGCGCGACCGTGTTCCAGGGGTTCTACTCCGCCGGCGCAGCGCTCGACCCGGTGTCGTTCACGCTGCCGCTCGGCGCGGAGGTCGAGTGCGACGTCGCGTCCGGCAGCCTGGCCACCACGGGCGCCGAGCCCGGCGACGCGGTCGGCTACGCCGTCGCGCTGCTGCTGTTCGGCGCGCTCCTGACGGCGGCGGCGTACCGTCGCCGGCAGCGCTCGGCCGCGCTCGCGGCCTGATCGACGGGCGGCGCGACCTCACGGTCGCGCCGCCCCGACCACCGTGCCCGGGCACGGTGTCGCGCGGAGGGCGACCGCGTGGCACCGTGTCGGGCGCGCCCCCGTCCACCCCGCACCGAACCGAGGACCCGCATGACCGCCCCGCACCCCGGCAGCTCCGCCGGCACCCCCGCCCGGCCCGGCGGGGAGCGTCCCCCCGGCAGCGCGGGAGGCGGCCGACCGGACGGGGCGGCCCGTCCCGCGAACGGGCGCCCGGGCGGCGGCCACCCCGGCCACCCCGGCGGTCGTCCCGCCGGCGGGCACCCCGGCGCACCCGGCGGCGGCCACCCGGGCCGTCCCGGCGGTGCGCCCCTCGGCCCGCCCCAGGTCCCGACGCCCCCGCTGTCCCGCCGGACCAGCCTGCTGCCCGCTGCCCTCACCTGGGTGGTCGCGGCCGGCACCACCGCCGTCTACCTCGCGCTCGGCGCGGTCCTCGACGGCGCCCGTACCGGCGCCGGCGTCCCGGTGGGCGCCCTGGTCGCGATCGTCCTCGGCGTCGTCGCCCTCGCGGCCGCGGCCTTCGCGGGTCCGCGGCTGAGCCTGGGCGCGGTCGGCCGCCGCGAGGTCGAGCGCCGCGACGTGCTGCTCGACCAGATGTTCCGGCTGGGCGTCGCGTTCCGGACCCAGGAGCGGTCGGGCCGGTTCGTCTCGACGGCCACCGACGGCGTCGAGCGGGCCGCCTCCTACGAGGTCACCTTCAAGTTCCCGATCATCGCCTCGATGACGGTCCCGGTGATCGCGCTCGTCGCGCTCGGCGCGGCCGTCGACTGGGTGGTGGCCGGCTGGCTGGCGCTCGCGCTGCCCGCCATCCCGCTGCTGGTCAACGGGTTCCAGAAGCTGTTCCGCAGCGTGTCCGTGCAGTACCGGATGACCGCGCGCCGGTTCTCCGCGCAGTTCCTCGACGCGATCCAGGGGCTGCCGACGTCGACGGCGTTCAACCGGGCGGCGACCAAGGGCGCGGAGCTCGCGCGCAGCGCGGAGCAGCTGCGCCGGATGGTCATGCGCCTCCTGGCGGGCAACCAGGTGGTGCTGCTCGTCATCGACGCCTCGTTCTCGCTGGCGATGGTCGCCGCCGCCGCCGGCCTCGCGATGGCGCGGCTCCGGGACGGCGCGATCACCCCCGGGCAGGCGGTCGCGGTCGTCCTGGTGTCGACCGTGCTGCTGGAGCCGCTGGACCGGGTCGGGCAGTTCTTCTACGTCGGGATGGGCGGCCGCGCGGCCGTGCGGGAGATCGACACGGTGCTCGCGCAGCCGGCGACGGCCGGGGACGCGCCGGACGTCCGCGCGCCCGTGACCAGCACGTTCCACGTGAATCCTCGCGAGGGCGACGCGGGGGGCGAGGGCCGCCCCGAGGCGGTGGCGCTCGACCACGTGTCCTTCGCCTACCCCGGCGGCCGCCCCGTGCTCGACGACGTGTCGTTCGCCGTGCCGCGCGGCGGGCGGGTCGCGCTCATCGGGCCGTCCGGCTCCGGCAAGAGCACCGTCGCCGCGCTCGTCCAGGCGCACCTGCGCCCGGGGTCCGGCGTCGTCCGGGTCGGCGGCCACGACGCCACCGCGGTCCCGGTCGACTGGGTGCGCGCGCAGACCGCGGTGGTCGCCCAGACCACCTACCTGTTCACCGGCACGCTGGCGGACAACCTGCGGCTCGCCGCGTCCGACGCGGACGACGACCGGCTGTGGCACGCCCTCGCGGAGGCGAACCTCGCCGACGACGTGCGCCGGTTCCCCGACCGGCTCGCCACCCGGGTCGGGGAGCGCGGGCTGTCGCTGTCCGGCGGCCAGGCCCAGCGGCTCGCCGTCGCCCGCGCGCTGCTCAAGGACGCGCCCGTGCTGCTGCTCGACGAGCCGACGAGCCAGGTGGACGCCGCCTCGGAGTCGGCGCTCGTCGAGGCGCTCGACCGGGCCGGCGAGGGCCGCACGGTGGTCGTGGTCGCGCACCGGCTCAGCACGGTCCGCGGCGCGGACGAGGTGCTGGTGCTCGCCGAGGGCCGCATCGTCGAGCAGGGTCCGCCCGACCGGCTCGGCAGCATCGACTCGTACTACGCCCGCGCGCTGGACCTGTCCGGCGTCGGCGCGGGCCCGCTCACCGAGCAGGAGGCCCGCCCGTGAGCGCCGCCACGCAGCCCCGCCCCGCGACGCCCGCCGGGGCTCCCGCCGTCGCTCCCGAGGTCCCGCTGACCCGGGCCGCGATCTCCCGCCGCCTGGTGCGGTTCGGCCGACCCGTCCTGCCGCCGCTGGCCGCGTCGCTCGTGTGCCGCGTGGCCGGTCAGCTGCTCGGCATCGCGCTGCTCGGCGTCTCCGCGTGGGGCGTCGCGCGGGTCGCACAGGACCCGGACGCGGCGATCGCGCCCGTCGTGTGGACCCTCGTCGTGCTGTCGCTGGTCAAGGGGGTGCTGCGCTACCTCGAGCAGTTCACCGGGCACGCCGTCGCGTTCCGCGCGCTCGCCATGCTCCGCGTCGACTTCTACGACCGGCTCGCGCCGCAGTCGCCGGCCGGGGTGCTGTCCCGGCGCACCGGCGACCTGGTGAACCGCGCGACCAAGGACGTCGACCGCGTCGAGGTGTTCTTCGCGCACACCCTGGTGCCGGCGGTCAGCGCCGTCGTCGTGCCGGTCGTCGTGCTGGTGGTGCTCGCGGCCGGCTACGACCCGGTGCTCGCGCTGGTGCTGCTGCCGTTCCTGCTGCTCGTCGGCGCGGTGGTTCCCGGCTGGGGCCGCACCCCGAGCGCCGCGGCCGCGACCCGGGTCCGCGCCGCCCGAGGCCGGCTCGCCCAGCTGGTGACGGAGTCGCTGCAGGGCGTCCGCGAGGTGCTCGCGTTCGGCGCCGCCGGCCGCCGCCGCGCCGAGGCCCGGGACGTCGCCGCCGAGGTCGACGCCGGGCTCGCCGGCCTCGCGACCTGGACCGCGCGCCGCCGCGCCGCGAACTCGGTGCTCATGGTCGGCGCGGTCGTGACCGTGGCGCTCGTCGGCGCCGCCCGCGTCGGGTCCGGCGCGCTGGACTGGCCGGCGTACGCGGTGGCGGTCGTGCTCGCGCTGGCGGTGTTCACCCCGGTGCTCGCCGTCGAGGACGTCGCGCCCGACCTCGAGCAGGCCTTCGCCGCGGCCCGCCGCATCTGGCGGATCACCGACGCCGCCCCCGCGACGACGTCGCCCGCCGACCCGGTGCCGCTGCCCGACGGGCCGCTCGACATCCGGTTCGAAGGCGTGGGCTTCACCTACCCGGCACCCGACCTCGACCCCGACGACCCGGCCGCCGCGGCGCTGGGCTCCGTCGAGCGCCGGCCCGTGCTCACGGGGCTGGACCTGCACGTCCCGGCCGGGAGCACGACCGCCGTCGTCGGCTCGTCGGGCTCGGGCAAGTCGACGCTGGTGAACCTGCTGACCCGCGCCTGGGACCCGGACGCGGGGCGGGTGCTGCTCGGCGGGGTCGACGTGCGGGACGTGTCCCTCGAGGACCTGCGGCGGCACGTCGCCGTCGTCGGCCAGAGCACGTACCTGTTCAACGACACGCTCGCGGCAAACCTCCGGCTCGCCGCGCCGGACGCCACCGACGCCGAGCTGGAGGCCGCCTGCCGGCGTGCCGCCCTGCACGACGCGGTGCTGGCGATGCCGGACGGGTACGAGACCCGGGTCGGCGAGATGGGCGAGCGGCTGTCCGGCGGGCAGCGGCAGCGGGTCGCGATCGCGCGGGCGCTGCTGCTGGACGCGCCGGTGCTGGTGCTCGACGAGGCGACCAGCCAGCTCGACGTCGCGACCGAGGCGGAGATCCAGGACGCCCTGGCCGAGGCGGCGAAGGGGCGGACGGTCCTGGTGATCGCGCACCGCCCCGGCGCCGTCCGCACGGCCGACCGCGTCCTGCGCATCGAGAACCTCGCCAGCGCCTGACCCGCCCGCGGCGACCCCGTCTCGGAGTGCCCCGCCCGCGCAGCGGCGCGCGTGCTTCGGCCGCCGAGCGAGCAGCCGACGCGTCGAGCGAGTACCCGGCGACTACTCGCTCGACGTGTCGGGTACCCCGTGGTGAGCGTGCACCCGCCCGTGCCGGGTGCACGTGCGCGCCGGGTCAGGCGGTGCGGGTGGCGATGACGTCGTGGGACGGGCGGCCCGCCTGCTCGCCACGGCGCTCGAACTTGGTGACCGGGCGGTGCGCCGGGCGGGGCGCGAAGCCGCCGTGCGGGTTGGTCAGGCCCGGGTCGGCGTCGACGACCTCGAGCATCTGCTCGGCGTACTCCGCCCAGTCCGTCGCGCAGTGCAGCGTGCCGCCGAGCCGCAGCCGGCTGCGCAGCAGGGCGACGTGGTCGGGCGCGATGATCCGGCGCTTGTGGTGGCGTGCCTTCGGCCACGGGTCGGGGAAGAACACGTGCACGGCGTCGAGCGAGTCGGGGGCGACGGTCCGGCGCACCAGGTCGAGGGCATCCCCGTGCGCGACCCGGACGTTGGTCAGGCCGTGCTCCTCGACCAGCACCAGCAGGTTCGCGATGCCGGGCAGGTGCGCCTCGACGGCGAGGTAGTCCCGGGCGGGGTCGGCGGCGGCCATCGCCGCGGTGGCGTCGCCCATGCCGGAGCCGATCTCCAGCACGAGCGGGGCGGTGCGGCCGAACAGCCGAGCCGCGTCCAGGGCGCCGTCGGGCGTCGTCGGCGGGAGGCCGAGCGCGGGGTCGTGCACCGAGAAGCCGTACCGGGGCCACAGCCGGTCGAGCGCGTCGGCCCGGCGCTCGCCGAGCGCGGCGCGGCGCGGGTGGAAGGTGCGGATCGGGTCGCCCTCGGTGTTCGGGGCGTGCTGGAACGCGTCGCCGGGCCGCCCGTCCGCGGCGGCGGCACCTCCGGCTGCGCCGGCGTCGGCGGTCGGGGGAGCGGGGCGGTCGTCCGGGTCGGGCACGCGTCGAGGGTAGCGGCGCCGCCGCACGCGTCCGCGCCGCCCCCGTCGTCGCCGCACCGCCCCCGTCGCCGCCGGGTCGGCCCCGTCGCCGCCCGGTCGGCCAGGTCGCCGCCGGGTCACGCCCCGGCGGCCGCCGCCTCCTCGCCGGTGCTCGGCCCCATCAGCCCCAGCCGCTCCCCGAACGGCCCGGTGATCGACGCGACCCGCCCGTAGGGCGAGTCCTCCGCCGGGAGGTGCACGCCGCCGCCGAGCCGGGTGGCCGCCGCGACGACCGCGTCGGTGTCCGCGACCCGCACGTAGAGGCACCACTCGGCGCGGTCCCAGCCGCCGCCGATCCCGGCCACCGGCTCCCCGTCGAGCAGCAGCGTCGTGTAGTCGAAGCCCGGCTCGCTGATGTCCTGCAGCGCGTAGTCGAAGACCGCGGGGTAGAAGGCCCGCGCGGCGGTCGGGTCGGCGGACATGTGCTCGGCCCAGGCGATCGCGCCGGGCTCGTCGACGACCTCGGCGCCCAGGGAGGTGCCGGCCTGCCACAGCGCCACCGCCGCGCCGGCGGGGTCGGCGAGCACGGCCATCGCCCCGAACGCCATCACGTCCATCGGCCCGGCGAGCACGGTGGCCCCGGCGGCGGCGGCCCGGTCGGCGGTGCCGGCCGCGTCGGGCGTCGCGAGGAACGGCAGCCAGGCGACGGGGGCGTCCGGGTCGGGTCGGTAGCCGTTGAGCGCCGCGGCGCGCCGTCCGCCGACCAGGGCCTCGGAGTAGAAGCTGGTCTCCTCCGGTCCGACCACGAACTCCCAGCCGAGCAGCGCGCCGTAGAACTGCCGCCCGAGCTCGAGGTCGGGGACCGCCAGCTCCGCCCAGCAGGGCGTCCCCTCGGGCCAGGGCGTGTCGCGCACGGTCATGTCGTCCCCCTCGGTGGGTCGGGCGCGGGCCGTGGCGGCGCCGCCGGGACCCATCAGACCACCGCCCGCCGACACCCGGCCAGCGCCGGGACGGCAGAGGGGCGCCCCGACGGGCCGGCGCTCCCTCCGCGCGCCGACCCGCCGGGACGCCCCGTCCCGTGGCCGCCCGTCAGGCGGCGGGCCGCCCCAGACCCGCGAACTCCCAGCCGGCGGTGCGCCAGCGGTTCGGGTCGAGCTTGCCGCGCGCGTCGACGACGCGGGGCGTGGCGGTGAGCGGCGCCAGCTTGTCGGCGTCCGCGTTCGCGAACTGGTCCCACTCGGTGAGGACCAGGACGACGTCGGTGCCCTCGACGGCCTCCTCGATGGAGGTCGCGTACGACAGCGTCGGGAACGACCGGCGCGCCGTGTCGCCCGCCTCGGGGTCGAAGACCGTGACCTGCGCGCCGCGCAGGTGCAGCGCCGCCGCCACGTTGAGCGCCGGCGAGTCGCGGACGTCGTCGGTGTCCGGCTTGAACGCGGCACCGAGCACCCCGATCCGGCGGTTCAGCACGGAGCCGCCGCAGGCCTCGACCGCCATGTCCAGCACGCGCTCGCGCTGGCCCATGTTGATCTCGTCGACCTGCTGCAGCAGCGCCGACGCCCGGTAGGCGCCGAGCTCGTTGGCGCGGTGCATGAGGGCGCGGATGTCCTTGGGCAGGCAGCCGCCGCCGAAGCCGAGGCCGGCGTTGAGGAACTGGCGGCCGATGCGGACGTCGTGGCCCAGGGCGTCGGCGAGCACGGTGACGTCGGCGCCGGCGGCCTCGCAGACCGTGGAGATGGCGTTGATGAACGAGATCTTCGTGGCGAGGAACGCGTTGGCGCTGACCTTGACGAGCTCGGCGGTCGGGAGGTCGGTGACGACGACCGGAGTGCCCTCGGCGATCGGGCCGGCGTAGACCTCGCGCAGCGTGGCCTCGGCCCGCGTGGAGGTGCCGCCGAGCACGATGCGGTCGGGGTGCAGGGTGTCGTCGACGGCCTTGCCCTCGCGCAGGAACTCGGGGTTCCAGACGAGCTCCAGCGAGACGCCGGCCGGGGCCTGCGCCGCGACGAGCTCGCGCAGCCGCGCCGCGGTGCCGACCGGGACGGTCGACTTGCCGACGATCAGCGCGTCCTTGGTGAGGTTCGTCGCGATGGTGGTCGCGGCGGACTCCACGTAGGAGAGGTTGGCGGCGTGGCTGGTCTTCATCTGCGGGGTGCCGACGCAGATGAAGTGCACGTCGCCCCACGCGGCGGCGGACGCCAGGTCGGTGGTGAACCGCAGCCGGCCGGTCTCGAGGTGCTTTTCGAGCAGCGGGTCGAGCCCGGGCTCGAAGAACGGCACCTTGCCGGCGGCGAGCGCGTCGACCTTGGCCTGGTCGACGTCGGCGCCCAGGACCTCGAAGCCGAGCTCGGCCATGGCGACCGCGTGGGTCGCGCCGAGGTAGCCGGTGCCGTAGACGGCGATCTTCAGCGGGGCGGCCGGGGTGCCGGCGCCCGGGCGGGCCTCGGTCTCCTCGACGGGCAGGTCGGCTGCGGCCAGACCCTCGGCGGACAGGGTTGCGGCGGAGAGGGATGCGTCGTTCATGGCAGTGCTCCTCACGGTGGGGCGCGGGTGGCGGGGAGTGCGGGTCCGGCGGGCGGTCACGGGGTCGCCGCCGGGGTCGGGGTGGGCGAGGCGGTCGCGCTGGGCGACGGCGACGGCGCCGGGCTCGGCGAGGCGGTCGGCGCCGGGCTCGCGGTCGGTGCCGGGGACGGCGACGCGGTCGGGGCGGGTGCGGCGGCGGCCGCGGGCTCCTCCGCCGCCGGCGCCGCGGCGGTCGCGGCCGGCGCGGTGGCCAGCACCGTCCCGCCGAAGTTGCGCGCGGTGCCGGCCAGCCCGGTGCGGAACGCCTCGAGGCTGTTGGCCCGGGAGTCCACCCGCCAGTCGTTCGTGGCGAGCTGCCCGTCGACGTAGGTCGTCACCGCGAGGTTGAACCAGGCGAAGCCGATCACGTCGTCGTTGCGGCCGGGGTCGAAGCCCTCGAAGAACGACTTCACCCAGGCGGGCTTGGTGCCGCCGACCTCGGACGCGCCGACCTCGGCCAGCAGGATCTTCTTGTCGGTGATCTCCCGGAGCTGGTTGAGCGTCCGGTCGAACGTGTACTCGAAGGTCGCGTCGTTGTCCGACTTGTACGGCGGCCGCTGGTAGCCGGAGACGCCGACCCAGTCGACGTACGCGTCGCCGGGGTAGAGCGCCCGCAGGAAGTCGGTGCTCTGGTTGGCGGCCGGCAGGTTGTTGACGATGTTCGGCGCCCACACCCAGATGACGTACTGGTTGGCGCCGTTCGCCTCGAAGACGTCGTGGACGTGCTGCCACATCTTCACGTAGTCGCCGACGTTGTTGCCGTTGATGGGGGCGCCCGAGCCGGTCTGCTCGGCCCACGGGTACCAGACGCCGTTCATCTCGTGGTCCAGGCGGATGGCGAGCGGCAGCCCGGTCGCCGCGATGTCCTTCGCGTACTGGGTGAGGTAGGCGTCGAAGTCACCGTTGATGATCTTCGGCAGGGTGTAGTCCGGCTCGTCGACCACGTCGTTGCCGGACGCGATCGGCCGGGACTCCCAGGTGAGCATCGGGAGCATGCCGCGCTGCCAGGCGCGGGTCACCGCGTTGGCGCGGTACGCCTCGTCCCAGCCGCCGAAGAAGCCGACCATCGACTGCTGCCGGCCGACCTCCTCGGCCGCGTCGTCGAACGTGGCCCAGTTGAACGGGGCCTGCTCGGTGTACATGCCGAAGTAGCGGCTGGTCGGGTTCACCAGCGCCGCCTTGCTCGGGGCGGTCGGCTTGGTGGGCCCGGGCGGGGTGCTCGGGTTGTCCGGGCGCGGGGTGCTCGGGTTGGCCGCGCCGGAGCCGCCGCCGGAGCCGGCCGCCGCCGCCGAGCCGCCCCGGCCCGAGCGGGACGAGGAGCCGGACGACTTCGACGAGCCCGACCTCGACGACCCGGAGGTCGCCTTCTGGTCCGCCTCGGCGGCCGCGGCCGCCTCGGCCTCGCGCTGCGCCTGGTTCTGCGCCGCGGACTCCTCGCCCTTCTTGCGCGCGGCCTGCTCGTCGCCGAGGACCTCGCGCAGGGCGTCGGCCTGCGCGCGGCTGGACTGGAGCTGGCCCTCGAGCTCGGCGTTCCGCTGCTGGAGCGCGAGCTCGGCGGCGGTCGGCTCGTCGGCCTGGGCGTTGACGATCGAGGAGACCGTCGGCAGGTTCCACACGACGGCGGTGACGGCCACGAGGGCCAGCACGATCACGGCGGTCGCGACGCGGGCGCGGACGGTCATCCGGCCCATCGTCGGGGCCCACCAGTGCTTGCCGCTGGGGGTGATGGGTGCGTCAGACATAGAGGAGGGCCTCCAGGGCGAACAGGACCACGGCGATCACGTAGGGGATCCCCGCGAGCGGGTTGAGCCGCCGGCGGGCGGGGGCGGGGGCGGCGGCACGGGCGTGCCGGCGCGAGGTCTCGGGGGCGGCCACGGTGGCGACCGCGGTGTGCGCGGCCAGCGCCGGCGTGCCGGCGGTCGGGACGGGCGCGGCCGAGCCGGCCTCCAGCGGGGCGTGCCCGGCGACCGCGTGCACGGGCTCGCCGTGCGCGCCGCCGGGGTCCGTGGCGTGGTCGCGCTGCGTCGGGAAGTCGCCGCGGTCGACGACGTCCACCGGCGCCGCGTCGGCGATCAGGCCGAGCTCGGCCTCGAGCGTGCCGGGCTGCGGGGCCTCCTCCGCGCCACCCTGACCCGGGTCGCCGCCGGCGTACGCACCGGCTCGGGTGCCCCAGCCGGAGGCGTGCGCCATGCGGAGGAAGCCGAGCAGCCGGACCGGCATGAGGAAGAACGTCGAGACGATGATGAAGATCGGCAGCCGGAAGAAGTCGCTCGGGACCTCCTGCAGGTGCCGGATCTGCCGGATCGCCATCGACAGCACCGAGGACACGACCATCAGGGCGATGACCCAGAACCAGCCGGCCTGGGCGCCGTAGGTCTCGAGCATCGCCTCGTAGAGGTTGACGCCCGTGCCGCTCACCGAGCGGTAGACCCAGCCCGCGATCGTCCCGACGAGCAGGAACGGCAGCAGGATGTCGGTCAGGAAGAAGATCGCCAGGATCGGCGCGTGCCCGAGCATCCAGGGCAGCATCCGCAGCGTGTTGTACTGCGACCCGCGGGCCCAGCGGAGCTGCTGCTTGAACAGTTTCTTCACCTGCAGCGGGGCGTCGGTGTAGACGAGGCTCGTGTGCTGGTAGACGGTCCGGTAGCCCTGCTTGAGGGTGAGGTTCGTCAGCGTGCGGTCGTCGGAGACCTCGAGGAAGACGCCCATGAACCGCTGCGTCATGAAGTCGTCCATGACGTCGATGAGGATGTGCCGGCGGAACGCGATCGTGCGGCCCGGGAGGCAGCCGACCTGGCCGAGCACCGACTGCGCCGGCATCGAGTAGAGCGAGCGCGAGTTCTCCAGCCAGTCCGCCCAGCGGGTGATCCACGAGCGGGTCGGCTCGAGGATGCGCTGGCGGGTGGTGACGCCGCCGACGTTCGCGTCCTTGAACGGCTTGATCAGCTCGGGCAGCGTGCCCGGCGTCCACACCGTGTCCGAGTCGAGCAGCACGGTGATGTCGTACTTCGACATCTCGGTGCCGATCTTCACGGCGTTGCGCTTGCCCGGGATCGGGGTGTGCACCCAGCGGACGAGCGGCGCGAACTCCTCGCACACCGCCTCGAGGTCCGGGTTGCGCTTGCCGTTGATGACGACGATCACCTCGTCGGGGCGCTGCTCGGTCACGCGCGTCAGCACGTCGCGGAACAGGTCGAGCGGCTCGTCGACCACGGGCACGATCACGCTGGTCGTCTCGTGGTGCTCGTCGGTCCACGGGCGGTACCGGCGGGACAGGCCCACCTTGAGCAGCCACAGGGCCCAGACGAGCCCGGAGAAGATCGTGAACAGGTACAGCTCGGCTTGCTCGTCGAGCATGTGCCGGATCTGCAGGATGAAGATGAACATCGCTCACCTCGGCGTCGGTCGGGAGGGTGCCGGCGGCGACGGTGACGCGGCGGAGAACGGGGTCGGGATGCGCTGTCCCGGTCGGGAGGCGTCGGCCTCTGTGACTGGCGTGGGGGCAGACGAGGACGTGGTGTCACCCGTTCGGACGGGCGGCGACGAGACGATCGGGTGAGTCTGTGCGCCGGTTGTGCTCCCGGCCTCGAGTGGGCCCAGCGTGTTGGACGCGGTGCCCGTCGCGCAACTCGCTCCCGGCAATTCGGGCATGGTTTGTGAGATGGATCACAGGCAGGGTGTCCGGATTGCCCGTAAATGCGCAGATCACAGGCGTGCAAGTCGGACATGTCCGGAGTAGGGAAGCGCTTCAACGGTGCCGCAGGTCAGCGCGCGTGTCGCGCGTTGCGGGGATGTGTCGTAGGGGAGTCGGCCGCGTGAAGCCGGTCACAACGCGCGGTGACGCCGGTCAGAGTCACGCCCTGCTATGACATGACGTCACCCGGATGGTCGAGCATCGGATCGCCGCGTGATGACGCGGGTCGGCAGCGGCCCCGCATTCGCGCGCGACGGCCTGGGGCGTTCCCTTCGCGCCGCGGCCCGCACGCTGGCGGCCGGGGGCCGTGGTCCACGAACCTGCGCGTCGGCCGCGCACGCCCCCCCCCGGTCGCCGGGTCGACGCGCAGAGTTGAGCGGAATAGGCTCAACTTGCTCGGCGTTGCACCGGACGTCCCGCGCGGAGCCGCGGGGCGACACGCACGCACGACCACGCGCGCGGCCGGCCGGCCGCGCGCGACCCGGACGCACGGAGGGGACGTTGGACGCGAAGCTCACCACCAAGTCGCAGGAGGCGATCGGCGACGCCATCCAGCAGGCGTCGGCCGCGGGGAACCCGCAGCTGGAGCCCGCCCACCTGCTGAACGCGCTGCTCGGCCAGGAGGGCGGCGTGGCGAACGGCCTGCTCGACGCCGTGGGCGCCGACCGCCAGGCGCTCGGCCGCGCGGTGCGCGCGATCCTGGTCAACCTGCCCGCCGCGAGCGGATCCTCCGTCGCGCAGCCGACCGCCTCCCGGGCCACCGCGTCCGCGATCGAGGCCGCGTCGGCCGAGGCGCGCACCCTGGGCGACGACTACGTGTCCACGGAGCACCTGCTGCTCGGGCTCGCCGCCGGGCAGACCGGTGTCGCCGACGCGCTGCGCGCCCAGGGCGCCTCCCGCGACGCGCTCGCCGCCGCGCTGCCGTCGGTGCGCGGCTCCGCCCGGGTCACCAGCCCGAACCCCGAAGGCACGTACAAGGCGCTGGAGCAGTACGGCGTCGACCTGACGCAGCGCGCCCGCGACGGGAAGCTCGACCCGGTGATCGGCCGGGACGCCGAGATCCGTCGCGTGATCCAGGTGCTGTCCCGCCGGACCAAGAACAACCCGGTGCTGATCGGCGAGCCCGGCGTCGGCAAGACGGCCGTCGTCGAGGGCCTGGCCCAGCGCATCGTCGCCGGCGACGTGCCGGAGTCGCTGCGCGGCAAGCGCCTGGTCTCGCTCGACCTGGCGGCGATGGTCGCCGGCGCGAAGTACCGCGGCGAGTTCGAGGAGCGGCTGAAGGCCGTCCTGGAGGAGATCACGTCCTCCGAGGGCGAGGTCGTCACGTTCATCGACGAGCTGCACACGGTCGTCGGCGCGGGCGCCGGCGGCGAGGGTGCGATGGACGCGGGCAACATGCTCAAGCCCATGCTGGCCCGCGGCGAGCTGCGCCTGGTCGGCGCCACGACCCTCGACGAGTACCGCGAGCGGATCGAGAAGGACCCCGCCCTGGAGCGCCGGTTCCAGCAGGTGTTCGTCGGCGAGCCGTCGGTGGAGGACACCGTCGCGATCCTGCGCGGGCTCAAGGAGCGGTACGAGGCGCACCACAAGGTGACGATCGCGGACGCCGCGCTGGTCGCCGCCGCCACGCTGTCCGACCGGTACATCACCGGCCGCCAGCTCCCGGACAAGGCGATCGACCTGGTCGACGAGGCCGCGTCCCGGCTGCGCATGGAGCTCGACTCCTCCCCGGTCGAGATCGACGAGCTGCAGCGCGCCGTCACCCGGCTGGAGATGGAGGAGGTCGTGCTGTCCGAGGCGGACGACCCGGCCTCCCGCGAGCGGCTGGAGAAGCTGCGCGCGGACCTCGCCGACCGTCGCGAGGAGCTCGCCGGGCTCACCGCGCGCTGGGAGAAGGAGAAGGCCGGCCACAACCTGGTCGGCGACCTCAAGGCGCGCCTGGACGACCTGCGCTCGACCGCGGACCGGCTGCTGCGCGAGGGCGACCTCGCCGCCGCGGCGCGGCTCCAGTACGGCGAGATCCCGGCCGTCGAGAAGGAGATCGCCGAGGCGGAGGCGAGCGAGCGCGAGGCCGACGCCGCGGCCGCCGAGGCGCAGGCGCCGATGATCGCCGACAAGGTCGGTGCGGACGAGATCGCCGAGGTCGTCGCCATGTGGACCGGCATCCCCGCCGGGCGGCTGCTCGAGGGGGAGACCGCGAAGCTGCTCCGGATGGAGGAGGTCATCGGCGAGCGGCTCATCGGCCAGTCCGCCGCGGTCGCCGCGGTGTCGGACGCCGTGCGGCGGTCCCGCGCGGGCATCGCCGACCCCGACCGGCCGACCGGGTCGTTCCTGTTCCTCGGCCCGACCGGCGTCGGCAAGACCGAGCTGGCCAAGGCGCTCGCGGACTTCCTGTTCGACGACGAGCGCGCCATGGTCCGGATCGACATGTCCGAGTACGCCGAGCGGCACTCCGTCGCGCGCCTGATCGGCGCGCCCCCGGGCTACGTCGGCTACGAGGAGGGCGGCCAGCTCACCGAGGCCGTCCGGCGGCGCCCGTACTCCGTGCTGCTGCTGGACGAGGTCGAGAAGGCGCACCCCGAGGTGTTCGACATCCTGCTGCAGGTGCTCGACGACGGCCGGCTCACCGACGGCCAGGGGCGCACGGTCGACTTCCGGAACGTCATCCTCGTGCTGACGTCCAACCTCGGTTCGCAGCACCTGGTCGACCCGCTGCTCGACCCCGAGCAGCGGAAGGCCGGGGTCATGGACGCCGTGCGTGCGGCGTTCAAGCCCGAGTTCCTCAACCGGCTCGACGACATCGTGCTGTTCGACCCGCTGTCGCTCGGGGAGATCGGCCGGATCGTCGACCTGCAGGTGGCCGCGCTCGCGGCCCGGCTGCGGGACCGGCGGCTCGCGCTGGACGTCGATCCGGCGGCGCGCGAGTGGCTGGCGATCGAGGGCTTCGACCCGGCGTACGGCGCCCGGCCGCTGCGCCGGCTCGTGCAGCGGGAGATCGGCGACCGGTTGGCCCGGCTGCTGCTCGCGGGCGAGGTCCGGGACGGCGACACCGTCCGCGTCACCCGCGCGGACGACGGCGGCCTGGAGCTGACCCGGGCCTGACCGCGCTCGGCGCGGCGTGTCCGCGATGTCCGGTGTGCGAGGTGTGCAGGACCTGTGCGCCTCGCACGCCGGACCGCCGTCCTCGCAGGCCGCGGGCGAGGTCGCGTGCGACGATCGACCGCGATGAACGCGACCCTCGCCCTGGCCGCCGGCGTCCCCGCCGCCTCCGACGCAGCGCCCGAGCTCACCGGTCTGGCCGGCTGGGTGGTGGGCGTGATCGAGGCGCTCGGCCCGGCCGGGGTGGGCCTGGTCGTCGCGCTGGAGAACCTGTTCCCGCCGATCCCGTCCGAGGTCGTGCTGCCCGTCGCCGGCTACGTCGCCAGCCAGGGGCAGATGAACCTGGCCTGGGCGATCGTCGCCGCTACGCTCGGTGCCGTCGCGGGCGCCTGGATCCTCTACGGGCTCGGCGCGTGGTTCGGTCGCGCGCGGCTGCGCCGCTGGCTCGAGCGCATCCCGCTGATGGAGGTCGAGGACCTCGACAAGGCCGAGGCCTGGTTCGACCGGCACGGCGGCGCGGCGGTGCTCATCGGGCGGTGCGTGCCGATCGTCCGCTCGCTCGTCTCGATCCCCGCCGGCCTGGAGCGGATGCCGCAGGTCCGGTTCCTGCTGTACACGGCGATCGGCAGCGCCGTCTGGAACAGCCTGCTGATCGTCGGCGGCTACGTGCTCGGCTCGCAGTGGCAGGACGTCGGGCACTACTCCGACTACATCAACTACGCCGTGTACGCGGCGATCGTGATCGTCGTCGTGCGGTTCGTCTGGACCCGCCTGCGCCGCCGCCGCGCCGCCGCGCAGGGCTGACCGCGCTCAGGCGAACAGCGCCCCGACCCGGGACGCGTACAGGTCCTCGCCCTTCAGGCGGCTCGTGGCCGCGGCGCCGACCACCCGGCGCACGCCGTCCTCGCCGACGAGCTGCGAGGCGCCACCCGAGCGGCCGAGCGGCAGCAGGATCCGCTCCGGGGCCGGGTGGTAGGACGCGGCGGGCTCGCGGCCCTCGACCAGCGCCGTGATGTTCGCGGCCACCACCTCGGCGTGCGCCCGCGCCGCCGACGCGCGCTTGGACTCCGGCACGTCCGTGATGTCGCCGACCGCGAACACCGTCGGGTGCCCGGTGAGCGCGAGCGTGTCGTCCACCCGCACCTCGCCCAGCCCGTTGCGCGCGCCCAGCAGGTCGCCCGCCAGGTAGTCGCTCGCCGGCAGGTTGCCGTAGCAGCGGAACCACATCTGCGCCTCGACGCGGACGCCCGCCTCGGTCTCCACGACGAACGGCTCGTGCACGCCGACGTCCGACGGCGGCAGGTAGCCCAGGCGGGAGCCCAGCACCAGCTCCACGCGGTCGGCGAGCTGGGCGCGCACCACCTCGCGCAGCTCCGGCAGGTAGTCGTCGGTGGTGAGCACGTCGTCCGCCTGGTCCACCACGGTGATCCAGAGGTGCGGGTAGGCGTCCAGCAGCTCGCCGACCAGCTCCAGGCCCACCGCGCCGGCACCGACCACGAGGACGCGATGCGCGCGCGCGAGCCCCTCGCGCATCCGGGCGAGCCGCGCCTGCGCGACCGCCGTCTCCGACTCGATGAACTTGGCCGGGAACGGGTAGGCGGTGCCCGTCGCGAGCACGAGGTAGTCCGCGTCCAGGGTCGTGCCGTCCGCCAGCCGCACCTGCGAGGAGGTGGCCCGCTCGACCCGCTGCCGCAGCACCAGGCCCCGGTCCAGCAGCCGCTCGTAGCCGAAGAACACGCGGTCCTCCCACGACGGGTCGACCGCCGCGCGCAGCGCCGCCGCCGCGTGCACGAACGCGTCCTTCGGGTCCACGAGGACGACGTCGGCGACGCCGTCCAGCAGCGAGGCGACCTGCGTCCCGCCGTACCCGCCACCGACCACGACGACCCGCGGTGCTGCCATGTCCGAACCCCTCTCGCCCCGACGCGACCGCCGGACGCGGCCCCGTGCCCTCGAGCCTGCCACCGCCGCCGCGGCGCGGGCTGGGACGCAGGACCCGCCCGCGCCGTGACGTGCACGACGTCCGCCCGGCCCGTCGTGCCTCGACCCGGCCCGTCCCCGTCCCCACCGCTTTCGCGCGCAGCCCTCTGATCGTTCGGGCGGCGGCGCGAAATCGGGGAGGGGACCAGGGCGGTCCGCGCCTCCACCCCCGCCGCAGACGCCGCAGGCCCTCCGCGCGAGGTGCGCGACGGGCCTGCGGGCGGGTGCGGCGAGCGGCGCCGCCGGGGGTCAGGCCGCGGCCCGTGCCACCAGCGCGTCCAGGCCGTCCAGGTCGAAGCCGCCCATGCCGAAGCTCGCGACGACGCGCATCGGCATGTCGCCCATCATCGCCAGCATGGTCGGCTCGAGCGCCGCGGTGGCCTCGCCGAACGCGGCGCCGAGCAGCTCGGCGCCCCGCGGGTGTGCCAGCCACTCGTTGACCGTCGAGTCCGCCGAGAGCGTCCCGTGCAGGGACTCGCCGGTGACCGTCACCTCGGCCGCGCCGCGGATGTCGCGGGACGACGCGCCGACCTCGACCACGGTGCGCCCGCCGCCGACGGCCCAGCGGCGCAGCGCCGGGTGCCAGTACGACAGGTCGCGGGCGTCGAGCGTGAACTGCAGCGTGCGGGACTCGCCCGGCTCCAGCGTCACCTTCGCGAACGCCTTGAGCTCGCGGGTCGGGCGCAGCACGGCGGCCTCCGGGTCGCCGACGTAGACCTGCACGGTCTCCGCGCCGGCACGGTCGCCGGTGTTGGTCACCGTCACCGACACGGCGACGGCGGACGAGGCGCCCTCGCCGGACACGGTCGCCGTCACGTCGGAGTAGCCGAACGTCGTGTACGACAGGCCGTGGCCGAACGGGTACGCGACGTCGACCAGGCGGGTGTCGTACCAGCGGTACCCGATGAGCACGCCCTCGCCGTACCGGACGTGACCGTTGTCGCCCGGGAAGTTGCCGAACGCCGGGGTGTCCTCGACGCGGTGCGGGATGGTCTCGGCGAGCTTGCCCGACGGGTTCCGCACGCCGAGCAGCAGGTCCGCGACGGCCGAGCCGCCGGCCTGGCCGCCGAGCCAGGTCTCCAGGACCGCGGCGGCGTCGTCCTGCCACTCGACGGCGACGGCCGAGCCGTTGGCCAGCACGACGACCACGCGGTCGTTCACCTCGGCGACCGCGCGCAGCACGGCGAGCTGGTTGGCGGGCAGGTCGAGGTGCGTGCGGTCGTAGCCCTCGGACTCGTCCGGCGCCGGCAGGCCGAGGAACAGCAGCACGGTGCCGGCGCCCCGGGCGGTCTCGACGGCCTCCGCGAGCAGCGCGGCGTCGTCCGCGTCCTGCGAGCCCTCGACGCCCGCGACCGAGAACCCGGCGGCGAACGCGAGGTCCGTGCCGGTGGCGGCGCGCAGCGCGGTGAGGGCGTCGTCCAGGCGGGTGGGGTTCACCTGGGAGGAGCCGGCGCCCTGGTACCGCGGGGTGCGGGCGAACTCGCCGATCACCACCGCGCGCGCCGCGTCGTCCGCCGACAGCGGCAGCACCGGGGCGCCGCCGACGACCGCGTTCTTCAGCAGCACCGAGCCGTCCGCCGCCGCCTCGCGGGCCAGCGCGTGGTGCGCCTCGACGTCGATGTCACCCGGCTCCGCGAGCGCGGGCTGAGCCCGGGCGATGAGCGTCAGCACCCGGCGCACGGCGGTGTCGAGCACGGCCTCGTCCAGCTGCCCGTTCTTCACCGCGTCGACGACGAGCGCGTCCGTGCGGCCGCCGGTGGCCGGCATCTCGAGGTCCAGGCCCGCGGCGACGGCGGCGACGCGGTCGACCACGGCGCCCCAGTCGGAGACGACCAGGCCCTCGAAGCCCCACTCGTCGCGGAGGACCTCGGTCAGCAGCCAGGGGTCCTGCGAGGCGTAGACGCCGTTGATCTTGTTGTACGAGCACATGACCGTCCACGGCTGCGCCTGCTTCACCACGCGCTCGAAGGCGGGGAAGTAGATCTCGCGGAGCGTGCGCTCGTCGACGTCGGAGGAGACCCGCATGCGGTCGGTCTCCTGGTTGTTCGCCGCGAAGTGCTTGAGCGACGTGCCCACGCCCTCGGACTGGATGCCGGACACGAGCGCCGCGCCGAGGTCGCCGGCCAGCGCCGGGTCCTCGGAGAAGTACTCGAAGTTCCGCCCGCACAGCGGGGAGCGCTTCATGTTCACGCCGGGGCCGAGCAGCACGGCGACCTCGTTGCCGCGGGTCTCGCGGCCGAGGGCGCGGCCGACGCGGTCGAGCAGGTCGACGTCCCAGGTCGAGGCCAGCGCGGCGGCGGGCGGGAAGCAGGTGGCGGGCACGGAGTTGCCGATGCCCAGGTGGTCGGCGCTCTCGGCCTGCTTGCGGAGGCCGTGCGGGCCGTCCGTCACCATCACCTGCGGGACCCCGAGGCGGTCGACGCCGTCGGTGTGCCAGAAGTCGGAGCCGGACGTCAGGGCGGCCTTCTCCTCCAGGGTGAGCTCGGCCAGGACGCGCTCGACGTCGAATGCGGCGGTCATGCGGGGGCACCTCCTCGTGCGGTGGGTCTGTTCCCGCCACTGTAGCCGATGCCTACCGGTTGGTCGGGTTTTTGGCCGGGATCCGCCGACCTCCTGTGAGAACCTGTCCACCACGCGCCGCCCGGCGCGGCAGGAGCACGGTGACGGGGGCAGGGACGATGTCCGTCGAGACGCAGCAACGGGGCTACGCGAAGGGGCGCGCGAAGCGCCGGGAGATCATCGACCAGGCGACCGCCATGTTCGGTGAGGTCGGCTACCGCGGGGCGTCGCTCCGCGAGATCGCGGCGCGGTGCGGGATCTCGCACCCCGGCCTGCTGCACCACTTCCCGACCAAGGAGTCCCTGCTGCTCGCGGTGCTCGAGCACCGGGACGACGTCGACATCGAGTGGCTGGAGACCGACAGCCCGGACGGGGTCACGACCCTGCGGCACCTCGTCGAGCTCGTGGCGCTGAACGCCACCCGGCGGGGGATCGTCGAGCTGTACGCGGTCCTGTCCGCCGAGGCGACCTCCGCCGACCACCCGGCGCACACCTACTTCCAGGACCGGTACCGGCGCGCGCTGGACACCGCGACGACGGCGTTCGCGCGGGCCGCCGAGCAGGGCGCGCTGCGCGACGGGGTGGACCCCGACTCGGCCGGCCGGCAGCTGATCGCGCTGATGGACGGCATGCAGGTGCAGTGGCTGATGGACGACGGCGCCACCGACATGGCCGGCGTCGTGCGGCGGCAGGTGCAGGACCAGCTGACCGTCCCGCTGGACGCGGCCCCGGACGCCGCCCCGGCCGACGCCGCGGAGCTCGACGCCCAGGGCTGACCGGCGAGCCGCGGCTAGGCCACCGGCACGGCCGTGCCGTCCAGCAGCGACCCCGTGAGCGGGGCCGGCGGCACCGCCACGCACAGCCCCGCCCGGTCGCCGCGCGCCCAGGACGCCTCCGTCGGCGCCCACGCGAGCATCCGCGTCCCCTGCTCCCGCTCGGCGGCGGTCAGGTCGCAGGACGCCGCGACCCGCGCCGACGCCTCGGCGGCGCCCGGCCACGCGGCACCGGGCTCGAAGGCGTAGGACGACACCGCCTGCGCGGCGTGCGGGTCCGCGCACGGCACGACGCGGACCCGGTCGACCGGGCCGTCGTCGGGCACGTCCGCGAGGCAGCTGCCCGGGACGAGCTGCACCGCGTGCGCGTCGACCGGCTCCGCGACGTCGGACGGCAGCGGGCGCTGCGCCTGCGCCGAGCCGACCAGCACCGCCGCCAGCGCGATCCAGGCCAGCGTCGTGAGCGCACCGAGGACGACGCCCGCCACCGCGAGGCCGCGCCCGCGACGGGGCTCGGGCGCCGCGCGGCGGGTGCGGCGGAGCCCGACGAGCCCGAGCGCCAGCGCGACGGGGCCCGTGCCGAGGACCCCGGCCACCAGCGCCGCGACCGCGACGCCGTCGGTCCGCGGGCGGGGCGGTGCCCAGCCGGGGGCGTAGAACGGCTCGGGGTAGCCGTACGGGTCGGTCACGTCAGACCTCCGCCGCGGACCCGGCCGCGAACGTCCCGGCGAGCACCGAGCCCGTGCCCGCCGGCTCGGTCGAGAGCACGCAGTAGGCCCACCGGTCGCCGGCGGCCCACTGGTCGGGGTGCACGAAGTACACGTCCGCCCACGACTCCGCCGGCAGCGCGGTCGAACCGACCAGGCGCTCGGCCACCGCGGCGCACCGGTCGAGCAGCGCGGTGTACGCGGCGTCCGGCTCGGTCACGTCGGCGCGGACCGGCTCCGCCATCGAGAGCTGCTCCAGGACCTCCGTCGCGTGCCCCGAGGCGCAGTCCACGACGCCGGCGTCCGACATGTCGTAGGTCTCCGGGGCGGTCGCGAGGCAGTCGCCGGGGACGAGGTCGTGCCCCAGCTCGAACCACGGCAGGGTGGTCTGCTCACCCGGCGCGCCGGCGGCGTCGCCCGGCGCCGGCCAGGAGCCCGCGGACGACGCGGTGGACGCAGTCGAGGCGATGCCCAGCGCGACCACGAAGCCCAGACCGACGACGAGCGCGGCGGTCAGGACGCCGCCGATCCAGGTGGCCGCGATCGCGAGGCCGCGACCGTCGGCGCCCGAGCGACGGACCCGACGCTGCGCGGCGATGCCGAGCCCGAGGCCGACGGGCGCGGTGAGCAGGCTCGTGGCGAACGACGCGAGGGCGAGGACGAAGGCCGCCACGGCCAGACCGTCGGTGCCGGGCGCGGGCGGGGGAGCGCCCCAGGCGACCGGCGGGGCGGGCAGGGCGACCGGTGGCGCCGGCGGCCAGGTGACCGGCGGCGCGACGGGCGGCGCGACCGGCGCACCGGGCCCGGCGTAGGGCGGCAGCGGCGCGTGCGGGGATGCGGACGGCGCCGTGCCCGGCCAGGCCGGCGGACCCGGCTCGGGGGTCGACATGCGCCGAACCTAGCGGGCGCGCCCGCCGCGCCGACGGTCCGCCGGTCCGGTTCCCCCGGACGGGCGTGCGCCCACCCCGCGGACCGTCAGGCCGCGTCGGCGATGTCGAGCACCACCGGCACGTGGTCCGACGGCGCCTTGCCCTTGCGCTCCACCCGCTCGATCGACGCGCCGGTGACCCGCGGCGCGAGCGCGGGCGAGGCCCAGGTGAAGTCGATCCGCATGCCCTCGTTCCGCGGGAACCGCAGCTGCTGGTAGTCCCAGTAGGTGTACGTGTGCTCGGCAGGCACGTGCACCCGGGACACCTCGGTGTAGCCGCCGGCGCCGAACGCCTGGAACGCGTCCCGCTCCGCCGGGGTCACGTGGGTGCGGCCGGCGAACACGCCGATGTCCCACACGTCGGTGTCGAGCGGGGCCACGTTCCAGTCCCCGACCAGGGCGACCGGCAGCGCCGGGTCCTCCTCGATCCAGCGGCGCGACTCCTGCTGCAGCGCCTCGAGCCAGCGCAGCTTGTAGTCGAAGTGCGGGTCCCGGACCTCGCGGCCGTTCGGGATGTACAGGCTCCACACCCGGACGCCGCCGCAGCTCGCGCCCAGCGCGCGGGCCTCGGTCACCGGGTCCTCGCCCCACCCGGGCTGCCCGGCGAACGCGTGCTCGACGTCGTGGATCCCGACCCGGGAGGCGATCGCGACCCCGTTCCACTGGCTGAAGCCGCTCGTGACCACCTCGTAGCCGGCGGCCTCGAAGGCCTCGCGCGGGAACTGCTCGTCCTTGCACTTGGTCTCCTGCATCGCCAGCACGTCCGTGCCGGACCGCTCGAGGAAGGCGATCACGCGGTCGACGCGGGTGCGGACGGAGTTCACGTTCCAGGTGGCGAGGCGCATGACCGGCACGCTACCGGCCGTTCCCGACACCCGCGGAACCGCCGCCCGGCAGACCCGGGCGACCGGGGGTCCGCGACCGTAGGGTGGCGGCATGGGAACCGCACTGATCACGGGCGCCAGCTCCGGCCTGGGGCTCGAGTTCGCCTGGCAGCTCGCCACCGCCCGGCACGACGTCGTCCTCGTCGCCCGCGACGGCGAGCGGCTCGAGCGCCTCGCCGCCCAGCTCCGCGCCGCGGCCGGGGTGAACGCCGAGGTGCTGCGGGCGGACCTGACCGACCGCGACGACCTGGAGCGGGTCGCCGAGCGCCTGCGGGCCGACGAGCGCCCCGTCGGGCTCCTGGTGAACAACGCGGGCATCGGGCTCGGCCAGCGGTTCGTCGGCAGCGACCTGGCGCAGCAGGAGGCGGCGCTCGCCCTCATGGTCCGCGCGGTGCTCGTGCTGTCGCACGCGGCCGCCGGCGCCATGGTCGGGCGGGGGCGCGGCGCGATCCTCAACGTCGGCTCGGTCGCGGCCCTGATGACGTCCGGCACGTACTCCGCGCACAAGGCGTGGGTGCGCACCTTCACCGAGGGCCTCGCGGCCGAGCTGGCCGGCACGGGCGTGACGGCCACGGTGGTGTCGCCGGGCCTCACGCACACCGAGTTCCACGAGCGCGCCGGGCTGCGCGCCGAGCAGGCGTACCCCGAGCTGGCCTGGCTGTCCGCCGACCGGGTCGTGGCGACGGCGCTCGCAGACGTCCGGCGCGGGGCGGTCCTGTCCACCCCGAGCCTGCGGTACCGGGTCGCGTCCGGCGTCCTGCGGGTGCTGCCGCGCTCCGCGCTCCGCGCGCTGTCGGCGCGCCGCCCGGACCGCGCCCCGGGCGACCCGGAGGCCTGAGCCGCCCCGCCGCCTCGCTACGCTGGCGGCCGTGACGACCTCCTCCCTCTCCCCGACGCCCCGCGAGCAGCTCCGCGACCTCATCGTCGAGCTGGCCGTCGTGCGCGGCCGGGTCACGCTGTCCTCCGGCCGCGAGGCCGACTACTACGTCGACCTGCGCCGGGTGACCCTGCACCACCGCGCGGCGCCGCTGATCGGGCACGTGCTGCTCGACCGGCTGGAGGAGGTCGGCCTGGGCACGGCGGACGTCGAGGCCGTGGGCGGCCTGACGCTCGGCGCCGACCCGGTCGCCACCGCGCTGCTGCACGCCGCGGCGTCCCGCGGGCAGGACCTCGACGCGTTCGTCGTCCGCAAGGAGGCCAAGGCGCACGGCATGCAGCGCCGCATCGAGGGCCCGGACATCGCGGGCCGTCCCGTCGTCGTCCTCGAGGACACCTCGACCACCGGCGCCTCGCCGATCACCGCCGTCGAGGCCGCGCGCGAGGCCGGCGCCGACGTCCGCGGCGTGGCCGTCATCGTCGACCGCGCCACGGGGGCGCGGGAGAAGATCGAGGCCCTGGGTGTGCCGTACCACTTCCTGTTCGACCTGGCGGACCTCGGCCTGGCCTGATCGCGCCGGCGCGCGCGGCCCGGCGCCGCGCCGCCTACGCCTTCCTGCCGGACCCACTGCCGCCGGGGGTGGCCGGGCCGGAAGGGGTAGGCGGCGTGCGCGTCGGGCGGCCGCGTGCGCGTCGGGCTCAGGCCTCCGGGGCCGCGGCGGCGCCCGGGTACGCCTCCGCCCACTCCGGCACGCGGTCGACGAGGTCCGCCACGGAGTCCAGCACCTGGGTCGGTCGGAACGGGTAGCGCACCAGGTCCTCGGTGCGGGTCGACCCGGTCAGCACCAGGAACGTCCGCAGCCCCGCCTCGATCCCGGCGACGACGTCGGTGTCCATCCGGTCGCCGATCATCGCGGTCGTCTCGGAGTGCGCGTCGATCCGGTTGAGCGCGGACCGGATCATCATCGGGTTCGGCTTGCCGACGAAGTACGGCTGCCGGCCCGTCGCCGCGGTGATCATCGCCGCGACCGCGCCGGTGGCGGGCAGGTCGCCCTCCTGGCTCGGCCCGGTGACGTCCGGGTTCGTCGCGATGAACCGCGCCCCGCCCTGGATCAGCCGGATCGCGCGGGTGATCGCCTCGAACGAGTACGTGCGGGTCTCACCCAGCACCACGAAGTCCGGGTCCGCCGAGGTCAGCGTGTAGCCCGCCTCGTACAGCGCGGTCGTCAGGCCGGCCTCGCCGATCACGTAGGCCGAGCCGCCGGGCTCCTGGTCGGTGAGGAACTGCGCCGTCGCCAGCGCCGACGTCCACAGCGACTCCTCGGCCAGGTCGATGCCGGAGGCCGCGAGCCGGGCGCGCAGGTCGCGCGGGGTGAAGATCGAGTTGTTGGTCAGCACCAGGAACGGGTGGTCGCCGTCCCGCAGCGCCCGCACGAACTCCGGCGCGCCCGGCAGGGCCACGCCCTCGTGCACGAGCACGCCGTCCATGTCGGACAGCCAGGAGGCGATCGGCCGGGCGGTCACTGGTCGAACGCCTTCCGCTCCACGGCGGCGCGCTCGGCGGGCTCGTCGTAGCGCTCGTCGCGGCCGTCCGCGGTGACCTGGCCGCGCTTCGCCGCCCGGCGGCCGCGCCACAGCTCGATCGCGACCGGGATCACCGAGACCAGGACGATCAGCACGGCCAGCGCCTCGATGTTGTCCCGGACGAACGAGATCGTGCCGAGCAGGTAGCCGAGCACGGTGACGCCCACGCCCCACAGCAGGGCGCCGACCACGTTGTACGACACGAACGTCCGGTACCGCATGCCGCCCACGCCGGCGGCGACCGGGGCGTAGGTGCGCACGATCGGCACGAACCGGGCCAGGATCACCGTCCGGCCGCCGTACTTGTCGAAGTAGGCGTAGGTCTGGTCGATGTACTGCTGCTTGAAGATCTTCGAGTCGGGCCGGCGGAACAGCCGCGGCCCGACCTTGTTGCCGATGAAGTAGGCCACCTGGTCGCCGAGGAACGCCGCCGCGAACAGCAGCACGCAGAGCAGCCACAGCGGGAAGTCCAGCGCCTCCTGCGCGACGAGTGCGCCCGCCGTGAACAGCAGCGAGTCGCCTGGCAGCAGCGGGAACAGCAGCCCGGTCTCGATGAACACGACGACGACGATCCCGATCAGCGCGTACGAGCCGAACGAGGAGATGAGGTGCTCGGCGTCGAGCCAGTCCGGCAGCAGCGCGGGCTGGGCGCCGAGGGCAGGGACGAGCGACACGAGCGCGGCTGACGCAGGCATGGGCCTCAGCGTACGGGTCGGGGGCCGGGACCCCGGGCGCCCGGCGTGCAGGTCCTGTGTGGGGTCCGCGGGCGGGGACGGGGTGCCGCGGGGCCTCGGCGGTGCGACAGGATGGCGGCCGTGACGACCTCCCCGCAGGCCGGCGAGCCCGGCGTCCTCGGCACCCCGCTCACCCCCGGCGCGACCCGCGTGCTGCTGCTCGGCTCCGGCGAGCTCGGCAAGGAGGTCGCGATCGAGCTCCAGCGCCTCGGCGTCGAGGTGGTCGCCGTCGACCGGTACCCCGACGCCCCCGCCATGCAGGTCGCGCACCGGTCGCACGTCGTCGACATGCTCGACGCCGCCGCGCTGCGCGCCGTGCTCGACGCCGAGCGCCCGCACGTCGTGGTCCCCGAGATCGAGGCCATCGCGACCCACGTCCTCGCCGAGGTCGAGGCCGCCGGGGTCCGGGTGGTGCCGACCGCGCGCGCCACGGTGCTGACGATGGACCGGGAGGGCATCCGGCGGCTCGCCGCCGAGGAGCTCGGCCTGCCCACCTCGCCCTACCGGTTCGTCGACGACCTGACGGCCCTGTACGCGGCGGTGTCCGAGGTCGGCGTGCCGTGCGTGGTCAAGCCGGTCATGTCGTCGTCGGGCAAGGGGCAGTCGGTGGTCCGGACCGCGGCCGACGTCGAGGCGGCCTGGGCGTACGCGCAGTCCGGCGGCCGCGCCACCGCCGACGACGGTGCCACGGTGCGGGTGATCGTCGAGGGCTTCGTGCGGTTCGACTCGGAGATCACCCTGCTCACCGTCCGGCACGCCGGCGGCACCACGTTCTGCGCGCCGGTCGGCCACGTCCAGGTCGACGGCGACTACCGGGAGTCCTGGCAGCCCGCGCCGCTCCCGCCGGGCACGCTCGCCGAGGCGCACCGCGTCGCCGCCGGAGTGACCGACGCGCTCGGCGGCTGGGGCCTGTTCGGCGTCGAGCTGTTCGTCGTCGGCGACCGGGTGCTGTTCTCCGAGGTGTCGCCGCGCCCGCACGACACCGGGCTCGTCACGCTCGCGTCCCAGGACTCCTCGGAGTTCGCCCTGCACGCCCGCGCCGTGCTCGGGCTCCCCGTGGGCGAGGTCCTGGAGCTCGGGCCGGCCGCGTCCTGCGCCGTCCTCGCCGAGGGCGACGGCGTGCCGCGGTTCTCGGGGGTCGACGCGGCGCTCGCGGTGCCGACCGCGCAGGTGCGGCTGTTCGGCAAGCCGTCCGTCGCGGGCCGGCGCCGGGTCGCGGTGACCGTCGCCCGCGGCGCCGACGTGGAGCAGGCGCGGGAGCGGGCGCGGGAGTCGGCGGCCGCCCTCACCGTGGACCTGGTGTGACCGCGGCCGGCGACGGCGGCCCGGCCGACCCCCGCGACCCCGAGGAGGTCGGCGTCGGACCCTGGCCGGGCGGCCCGAGCGCCTGGCCCGACGACCCGCGCCTCGACCCGGAGCTGCTCGCGCAGGGCGACCGCCGCAACGTCGCCGACCGGTACCGGTACTGGACCGTCGAGGCCGTCGTCGCCGACCTGGACACCCGGCGGCACCCGTTCCACGTGGCCATCGAGAACTGGGCGCACGACCTCAACATCGGCTCGGTGGTCCGCACCGCCAACGCGTTCAACGCCGCGGGCGTGCACGTGGTCGGGCGCCGCCGCTGGAACCGCCGCGGCGCGATGGTCACCGACCGCTACCTGCACGTCCACCACCACCCGGACGTCGAGCACCTGCTGGGGTGGGCCGCGACGGCAGGCCCGGAGGGCGGCCCGCTGCCGGTGCTGGGCGTCGACAACGTGCCGGGGTCCGTGCCGCTCGACGGCTACCCGGTGCCGCGGGAGTGCGTCCTGCTGTTCGGCCAGGAGTCCGCGGGGCTCTCCGACGCCGCGCGGGCCGGCGCGGACGCGGTGCTGCACATCGACCAGTACGGCTCGACGCGGTCGATCAACGCGGGCGCGGCGGCCGCGATCGCGATGCACGCGTGGGCGGTCCGGCACGCGGGACCGCCGCCGGCCTGACCTCGACCGGCGTCTCGTGGGCAGGACGTCCCGCCCGGCCTGCGCGCAGGACGTGCCAGACTTGGGGAGAAAGCGAAACCCCACTCTCTTTGGAGCTGCTGCGATGCCCATCGCCACCCCCGAGGTGTACGCCGAGATGATCGACCGGGCGAAGGCGGGCAAGTTCGCCTACCCGGCCGTGAACATCACGTCCTCCCAGACCATCACCGCCGCGCTGCAGGGCTTCGCCGAGGCGGAGTCGGACGGCATCCTCCAGGTCTCCGTCGGTGGCGCCGAGTACGCGTCGGGCTCCACGGTCAAGGACCGCGTCTCGGGCACCCGCGCGCTCGCCGCGTACGCCACCGAGGTCGCCAAGGGCTACGGCATCACGGTCGCCCTGCACACGGACCACTGCGTCAAGAAGAACCTGGACTCCTGGGTCCGTCCGCTCCTGGCCCTGGAGGCCGAGGAGGTCAAGGCCGGCAAGAACCCGACCTTCCAGTCGCACATGTTCGACGGCTCCGACATCCCGCTGGACGAGAACCTCGTCATCGCGGCCGAGCTGCTCGAGCTGTCGCAGGCCGCGCGCACCATCCTCGAGATCGAGGTCGGAGTCGTGGGCGGCGAGGAGGACGGCCACGAGGCCGAGATCAACGAGAAGCTGTACACCACCTCCGAGGACGGCCTGGCGACGGTCCGCGCCCTCGGCGCCGGCGAGAAGGGCCGCTACCTGACGGCCCTGACCTTCGGCAACGTGCACGGCGTGTACAAGCCGGGTGCCGTCAAGCTGCGCCCGTCGATCCTCGCGGACATCCAGAAGGCCGTCGGCGCGGAGATCGGCAAGGAGAACCCGTTCGACCTCGTGTTCCACGGCGGTTCGGGCTCCACGGCCGCGGAGATCTCCGAGGCCGTCGACAACGGCGTCATCAAGATGAACATCGACACCGACACCCAGTACGCGTTCACGCGTCCCGTGGTCGGCCACATGTTCAGCAACTACGACGGCGTGCTGAAGATCGACGGCGAGGTCGGCAACAAGAAGGCGTACGACCCGCGCGCCTGGGGCAAGCTGGCCGAGGCCGGCATGGCCGCCCGCATCGTCGAGGCCGCGCAGCAGCTGCGCTCGGCGGGCCAGCGCCTGCGCTGATCCGTCCGACGGCCCCCGGGGCCGGCGACGCGACGAGGGCCCGGTCACCGCGACGGTGACCGGGCCCTCGTGCGTGCGGGCGCCGGGACGGCGCTGCTCAGGCCTGGTGGTCGTCCTCGACCACGTCGAGCAGCTCGCCGATCCGGGTGACCTCGAGCAGGAACTGCACCGTCGGCGGCACGTGCAGCAGCCGGACACGGTGCGGGGTCCGCATGGCCAGGCGGGCGAGGAACGCCACGCCCGACGAGTCCATGAACGTCACGTGGTGCGCGTCGACCTCGATCGGCACGCCCGCCTGCTCGGCGTCGGTGGTCGCCTGCGCCAGGTCCGGGCCGAGATCCGCGTCGACCTCGCCGGAGAGGACGATCGTGGTCCGGTCGGGGGACAGGATGACGTGCACCGAGCCCGGCTCGCCGGCGGCGTCGCCGGGACCGGGTACGGTCGGTGCGGCCGCGGCTTCCGCGCCCTGGTCCCCGGCGAGCCCGCCCGGGGGTGTGCTGTTACCGTCGCGCACGATGCTCCCTCCCGTCCGGGTGGCGGCCGAGACGACCGCGCCGGTGATCGGCCACCGTCCCGGCGGGTTGCTGCACCGGGACCTGTCGGAGACGCTAGACGATCGGAGGCGGTGGTGGTCAACTCCACGCCCGGCGACGGCGCCGAGGAGACCGTCGGCTCCATCGGGCGGGCGGTGGGCCAGATCGTCGGGATGCCGGTCCTGGTGGTCGCCGCCGAGCCGCCCCGCTGGCCCGTCGTCTGGGTCAACCACGCGTTCACCGAGGCGACCGGCCTCACGCTCGACGACGTCGCCGGGCCCGCGGTCGACCTGATCGCGCTGTCCGCGGAGGACGCGTCCGGCCTGCACCAGCTCCAGGACGCGGTCCTGGACCGGCGCGCGACGTCCGCGCTGCTCCGGCTGCGTCGCGCCGGGGGCGACTGGTTCTGGGCGCGCACGGTCGTCACCCCGGTCACCGCCGAGGGCGCCGACGAGCCCACGCACTGGGTGGCGGCGCTCGTCGACGTGACCGACCAGGTGCACCGCGACGCCGCCGTCGCCGCGGAGGTCGAGGTGGTGCGCCGGGAGAGCGAGGACCTAGCGCTCATCGGCGCGGTCTCCGACCTGGTGATGGACCTCGACGACCCGTACGGCCTGCGGGCGATCGCCGAGCTGCTCGCGCACCGGGTGGTCGGCTGGGCAGGGTTCTACGTCGACGACGACGGGCTGCAGGCCGCGGACGGCGTCGACGTCACCCGGGCCCCGCGCGCCTCGGGACGCCGGCACGGGCCGGGCGGCACCGGCGTGCCGTTCGTGGCGCGCCGCGGCGCCCGCCCCGCCGGGGACGACCCCGTGCAGCGCCTGCTCGACGGCGAGGGCGAGCCGCACCTCGTCCTCGACCTCGACACCGACGCCCCGCACCCGCCGGGGACCGCGTCGGCGTGGCTGGCGGCGGACCTGCGCGCCCGCGTGCCCGGCGGCGCCGGCGTCGGGCACGTCGCGGTGCTGCCGCTGCCCGGCCGGCACCGGGTGCTCGGTCTGCTCGCGGTGGTCCCGCGGGCCGCCGCCGGACCTGACCTCGTGCACGACGCCCCCGCCCGCGGCGGCGTCGACGAGCGGACCCGCACGATCCTGTCGCTCACGGCGCGCCGGGTCGGGCTCGCCATGGAGAACGTGCGGCTGTACGCCCGGGAGCACCGGGTGGCGGAGACGCTGCAGCGCGCGATGCTGCCGGAGCAGGCCGAGGTCGAAGGGCTGGACGTCTGGTCCTACTACGCCCCGAACGTGGTCTACGCCCAGGTCGGCGGCGACTGGTACGACGTCGCGCAGATCACCGACGACGTGGTCGGCGTGGTGATCGGCGACGTCGTCGGCCACGACGTCGAGGCCGCCGCCGCGATGGGCCAGCTGCGCTCCGTCGTGCGCGCCTACGCGTTCGAGGTCACGGAGCCGGGCCCGGTGCTCGAGCGCGTGGACCAGCTGGTCGCCGGCATGCGCATCCCGCGGTCGGCGGGCCTCGTGCTCACGACCCTCACCCGGCGCGATCCCGAGGACGGCGGCTGCCCGAGCTGGCACCTGGAGTACTCCCGGGCCGGCCACCTTCCGGCGCTGCTGGTGCGGGACGGCGCGGTCGAGCTGCTCGACGGGGCGGGCGGCGCGCTGATCGGCTTCGGCGACGGGCGCCGGCGCACGGCGCGGCACGACCTGCTGCCCGGCGACGTCCTGGTCTTCTACACGGACGGCCTCATCGAGCGCCGGGACCGCGCCCTGCTGGACGGGCTCGCCGCGCTGCGCGAGGTGGCCGCGGGCGCCACCGCCGTCGACGCGGCGGGCATCGGCGAGGAGCTGCTGGCTCGGCTCGCGGACAGCCCCGAGGACGACGTCGCGGTCGTCGTCGTGCGCATCCCGGACCTGACCGACACCTCCGGCCACGGCGGCAACGTCCGCAGCCGGCGCTGGCAGCTGCCCAGCGAGCCCGGGTCCATCGCGCGCGCCCGGCACGCGGTCCTGCGGACCTCGCACGCCTGGGAGCTCGGCGACGCGTCGAACGCGGAGCTCGTCGTCTCCGAGCTGGTCGCCAACGCGGTGCTGCACGGCTGGGGCCGGGTCACGCTCCGCCTGCACGACACCGGCGAGGGGCTGCGGATCGAGGTCGAGGACTCCAACCCGACGCCGCCCGTGGCCACCGAGGGGCACCCGGGGCGGATCGGCGGGTTCGGGATGCGGATCGTCGAGCGGCTGGCCGACTGGGGCTGGCGGCCCTCGCGCGGCGGCAAGGTCGTGTGGGCGCGGGTGCGGCCGACGGAGCCGTCGGTGCTGGAGGGGCCGCGGGGCGGGGCCTGACGAGCCCGGCAGGGATCGTGGGCGGCGTCAGACGCCGGTGGACGCGTCCTGCGTCACGGGACCGGGGCCGGCGTCCGCCTCGTCCGCGGCGCACCGGTGGTCGGCGTCGATCCGGAACAGCTCGAGCGCCCCGCAGATCTCCAGCACGAACAGGTCGCGCGGGTCCGCGCCGCGCAGGACGGTCGCGCCGCCGCGCTTGCGGCTCGAGTCGGCGAGCGAGATGAGGAACGCGGCACCGGTCGAGTCCATGAACGTCACGCCGCACATGTCGATGACGAGCAGCTGGCGCCGGAGGCCGACCACGCGCGCGGCGATCTCGGGGAACTGGTCGCGCTCGGCCAGGTCGAGGTCGCCGGCGATGACGAGGGTGGTCGTCGCGGCCGAGGTGGCGATCTCGATCATGGGGGGACCTTCGACGGGGCGGGCACGGGCTGGACGACTGTAACCACGTCCCGCGCGCCACCGCATGCCGGGACCACGCACGCACTGCCTGACACACTGGCGGCATGACCGGAGCCAACCTCCTCGGACCCGAGCCCACCCGCCTCCCGGACGGGGCCGACGCCGACGCGCGCGCCGTGCTGACCGCCGGCGGCGACCCGCGCGACGCCGCCCGCCGCGCGCCCGCCTCGTCCCTCGCCTGGGCGCTGCTCGCCGAGCGCGCCCTGCGGGACGAGGGCGACCCGGTCGCCGCCTACGCCTACGCGCGCACCGGCTACCACCGCGGGCTCGACGCGCTGCGCCGTGCCGGCTGGCGGGGACAGGGCCCGATCCCGGCGGACCACGAGCCGAACCAGGGCTTCCTGCGCGCGCTGCTCGCGCTCGCCGAGGCCGCCGAGGCCATCGAGGAGGACGAGGAGGCCGCGCGCTGCGCGCAGTTCCTCGCCGACTCGGGCACCTCGGCGGCGGAGGTCGCGGGGCTGCGCTGACCGGGCGCGGGCGGCGCCGGCACCCGGGGGTGGTGGCGTCGCCCGGACGGTGATCACGCGGCTCCGGTAGCCTTTCGGAGGTACTGGGGTCGCCTGCCGCCCCGTGCCCGGACCTCCCGCGCCCGAGCCACGCCGCTCGGCCCCGCTGCGGGTGCCGCCGCGAGGCAGGGTGGGAGTGGTGATCACATGCCGGCCGTCGTGGTGCTCGGGACCCAGTGGGGCGACGAGGGCAAGGGCAAGGCGACCGACCAGCTCGGGTCGCGGATCGACTACGTGGTGAAGTTCAACGGCGGCAACAACGCCGGGCACACCGTGGTCGTGAACGGCGCGAAGTACGCCCTGCACCTGCTGCCCTCGGGCATCCTGTCGCCCGGCGTCGTGCCGGTCATCGGCAACGGCGTCGTCATCGACATCGCGGTCCTGTTCGAGGAGATCGACGCGCTGCAGGCCCGCGGGGTCTCCGCCGAGCGGCTGCTCGTCTCCTCCGCGGCGCACGTCATCGCGCCGTACCACCGCACGATCGACAAGGTCACCGAGCGGTTCCTCGGCAAGCGGAAGATCGGCACGACCGGCCGCGGCATCGGCCCCGCGTACGCGGACAAGATCAACCGGGTCGGCATCCGCATCCAGGACCTGTTCGACGAGAACATCCTGCGGCAGAAGGTCGAGGGCGCCCTCGACCAGAAGAACCACCTGCTGGTGAAGGTCTACAACCGCCGGGCCATCACGGTCGACGAGACGGTCGAGGACCTGCTCGGCTACGCGGAGCGGCTGCGCCCGTACGTCGCGGACACCCCGCTCGTGCTGAACCAGGCCCTCGACGCCGGCAAGACCCTCGTGTTCGAGGCCGGTCAGGCCACGATGCTCGACATCGACCACGGCACCTACCCGTTCGTCACGTCGTCGTCGGCGACCGCGGGCGGCGCCTGCACCGGCTCCGGCATCGGCCCGACCCGCATCGACCGCGTCGTCGGCGTGGCCAAGGCCTACACGACCCGCGTCGGCGAGGGCCCGTACCCGACCGAGCTGTTCGACGAGGACGGCGAGTGGCTCCGGCAGACCGGCGGGGAGTTCGGCACCACCACCGGCCGCCCCCGCCGCACCGGCTGGTACGACGCCGTCGTGGCCCGGTACTCCTCGCGGGTCAACGGCCTGACGGACCTGGTCGTCACCAAGCTCGACGTGCTCACCGGGCGGGACAAGATCCCCGTGGCCGTGGCGTACGACGTGGACGGCCGCCGGTTCGACGAGATGCCGGACGACCAGAGCGACTACCACCACGCGAAGCCGGTCTACGAGTACCTGGACGGCTGGACCGAGGACATCTCCGGCGCCCGCGAGCTCGAGGACCTGCCGGCGAACGCGCAGCGGTACCTGGCGCGGCTCGAGGAGATCAGCGGCACCCGGATCTCCGCGGTCGGCGTCGGCCCGGGCCGCGAGGCCACCGTCGCGATCCACGACCTGCTGGGCTGAGGCCGCCGTGGCGCCGCCCGCCCGGGCGGGCGGCGCCACGGCGCGTCCACGGAGCGGCGCGCGTCGCCGCAGGCGCGGGGCCGGTCGGTAGGGTCGGCGTCGTGAAGATCCTCGTCGTCGGGACCGGCGCCCGCGAGCACGCCCTCACCCTGGCCCTGTCCCGCGACCCGCGGGTGACCGACCTGCACGCCGCCCCCGGCAACCCGGGGATCGGCGCGCTCGCGACGCTGCACGCGGTCGACCCGCTGGACGGCGCGGCGGTCGCCGCCCTCGCGACCTCGCTGGGCACGGACCTGGTCGTCGTCGGCCCCGAGGCGCCGCTCGTCGCGGGCGTCGCCGACGCCGTGCGCGCCGCGGGGGTCCCGGTGTTCGGGCCGAGCGCGGAGGCCGCGCGGCTCGAGGGCTCGAAGGCGTTCGCCAAGGAGGTCATGGCCGCCGCCGGCGTGCCGACCGCCGACCCGGTCGTCGTCGCCGAGGCGTCCGCCGCCGAGGCCGCGCTCGACACGTTCGGCGCGCCGTACGTCGTGAAGGACGACGGCCTCGCCGCCGGCAAGGGCGTCGTCGTCACCGAGGACCGGTCCGTCGCGCTCGAGCACGCGCTCGCCTGCCTGGCCAAGCCGGGCGGCCGGGTCGTCGTCGAGGACTACCTGGACGGCCCCGAGGTCTCGCTGTTCGTCCTGTCGGACGGCACCCACGTCGTCCCGCTCGTGCCGGCGCAGGACTTCAAGCGCGTCGGCGACGCGGACACCGGCCCGAACACCGGCGGCATGGGCGCGTACACGCCGCTGCCGTGGGCGCCGGAGGGGCTGGTCGACGAGGTCGTGGCGCAGGTCGCCCAGCCGACGGTGGACGAGATGGCCCGGCGCGGCACGCCGTTCGTCGGCGTCCTGTACTGCGGGCTCGCGCTGACCAGCCGCGGCACCCGGGTCGTGGAGTTCAACGCGCGGTTCGGCGACCCGGAGACCCAGGTCGTCCTGGCCCGGCTGGCGACGCCGCTCGCGGGCGTGCTGCTCGCCGCGGCGACCGGCGGGCTCGGCGACCTGCCGCCGCTGGAGTGGACCGACGAGGCGGCGGTGACCGTCGTCGTCGCCTCCCACGGCTACCCGGAGTCCCCGCGGACCGGGGACGTGATCGAGGGCCTGGACGAGGCCGGGGCGGTCCCCGGCGTCCACGTGCTGCACGCCGGCACCGCGGCCGGCGCGGACGGCGCGGTCGTGTCGGCGGGCGGCCGGGTGCTCTCGGTCGTCGGCACGGGACCGGACCTGGCGGCGGCGCGCGCGACGGCCTACGCGGGCGTCGACCGCATCGCGCTGGCGGGCTCCCACCACCGCTCCGACATCGCTTGGGCGGCCGCGGAGGGCTGAGCGGGCATACTCGCCCGCATGGAGCTGCCCCTCGCCTGGTCCCTCGTGCTGATCGTCGCCGGCGCCTGGAGCCTGCTCGTCTGGCCCCGGTTCGGCGCGCGGATCGCGAAGGACCCGCGGGCCCGGGACGCCCAGGGCCGGCCCACCCGGTTCCTCACCGTGCACCTGGTGCTCATCACCGTGTCGATGCTGCTGGGCGCCGCCGTCGCGCTGCTCGGCGTCCTCACGCTGGTCTGACGCCCGGACGCCCCGCCGGCCCGTCCCCGCGGCTGCGGCAGGATGGGCCCATGACCGCACCCACCCTGCCCGGCTGGACGCACACCTACTCCGGCAAGGTCCGCGACCTGTACGTCCCGGACACCACCCAGGAGGCCGGGGCCGCGGTGGCCGAGGCCCACGGCGACGTCGTCCTGGTGGTGGCGAGCGACCGCGTGAGCGCGTTCGACCACGTCCTGAGCCCCGGCATCCCGGGCAAGGGCGTGGTGCTGACCCGGCTCAGCCTGTGGTGGTTCGACCAGCTCGCCGACCTGGTCCCGAACCACGTGGTGTCGGCGGAGGCGCCGGCGGTGCCGGAGGCGGTGCTCGGCCGGGCGATGGTGTGCAGGCGGCTGCAGATGTTCCCGGTCGAGTGCGTGGCCCGCGGCTACCTCACCGGGTCCGGCCTGGTGGAGTACCGGGCGTCCGGCGAGGTCACCGGGATCCCGCTGCCCGCCGGCCTGGTGGACGGATCGCGGCTGCCGGAGCCGATCTTCACGCCCGCGACCAAGGCGGAGCTCGGCGAGCACGACGAGAACGTCAGCCTGGACGTGGTCGCCGGGCAGCTGGGCCGGGAGCGCGCGGAGGAGCTGCGCGACCTCACGCTGGCGGTCTACGCGCGGGCCGAGGGGATCGCGCGGGAGCGCGGGGTGATCCTGGCGGACACCAAGCTGGAGTTCGGCGTCGACCCGACGACGGGGGTCGTGACGCTCGGCGACGAGGTGCTCACCCCGGACTCCTCGCGGTTCTGGCCGGCTGACGGCTGGGAGCCGGGCCGGTCGCAGCCGAGCTTCGACAAGCAGTTCGTGCGCGACTGGCTGGCCTCGGCGGAGTCGGGCTGGGACCGCGCGGCCGACGGGGAGCCGCCGGCGCTGCCCGCGGACGTCGTCGAGCGGACCCGGGACCGGTACCTCGAGGCCTACGAACGACTGACGGGGACGCCGCTCACGGTGTGAGCGACGCCCCCGCCGGGGTCGTGCGTCGGGCCGGGCCGGCTCAGGAGCCGAGCGCGTCCTCGATGAGCGGCACCAGGTTGTCGAGCGCGTACTGCTGGGCGCCGATGGTGCCGAGCGAGTAGGCGGAGGACAGGTCGCCGTCGATCACCACGGCCCGGCCGTCGGCGACGGCCGGGATGGCCTGCCACTGCGGGTCGTCGGTGATCTCGGCCGTGTCGATGTAGATCGGGAACGCGACGATGAGGTCGGCGTCGAGCAGGTCGAGCTGCTCCGAGGAGATGTCGACGCTGAAGCCCGAGGCGGACACCGGCAGGTCCGCGATCGTCGGCGACTGCACGAAGCCGAGGTTCTCGAGGAAGTCGACGCGGTCGCCGCCCTCGATGTACGCGCCCCAGCCCTCGGACGTGCGGGTGGCGGCGGCGATGGTCTTGCCGTCCCAGTCCGGGTGCGCCTCGCGCGCGGCGGCGAAGGTGTCCTCGAGCTGCGCCTCGAGCTCCGCGCCCTTCTCGGGGACGCCGAGGGCCGTCGAGATGAGCTCGAGCTGCTGCTGCCCCGTCGTCAGGTAGGAGTCGCCGCCCTCGGGGACGCCGACGGTCGGGGCGATCTCGGAGAGCCGGTCGTACCGGTCCTGGTCGCCGGACGACTTCACGTCGAGGATCAGGTCGGGCTCGAGCGCGGCGATCGCCTCGTAGGACGGCTCGAGGGTGTCGATGATCTCGGGCGACTCGTCGTACTGGCCCTCGGCCCACGGGCCCACGCCGTCGCCGCCGAACGCCAGCCAGTCGGACGCGCCGACGGGCTGGTAGCCCAGGGAGAGCGCGGTCTCGGCGTCGCCCCAGCCGAGCGCGACGATCCGCTCGGGCCGCTGCTCGACGGTGACCTCGCCGAACTTGGTGTCGACCGTGGCCGGGAAGGTGCCCTCGCCCGCCGAGGTCGAGCCGCCCGCGGCGGTAGTCTCGCCCGAGCCGGCGGAGTCGTCGGCGCCGGAGCACGCGCTCAGGGCCAGGACCGCGACCGCCGCGACGGCGGCGACACGCATGGACTTCATCGAAGGCCTTTCGTGGAGGGGGCCCGCGGACTTCGGGAACGGAGTCACGAACGAGCGGATGCCTCGGAAGGTTAGCCTAGCCTCATGATGTGCGGGAACCCCGGGTGAGCGCCGTCGGCGCCCCGCACCCTGCGGCGGTCCGCCCGACGACGTCCACGACCGCCCGTCGCGGCACCGCGCTCGTGCTGCTCCTGGTGCTGCTCGTCGCCGCGCTTGCCCTCAGCCTCGCCGTGGGGTCGCGCCCCGTGGGCCTGTCGACGGTGTGGTCCGCGCTCACCGGCGGGGACGTGCCCGCGGCGGACCACGCGGCGGTGGTCGGGCTGCGGCTGCCGCGCACCGTCCTGGCGGTGCTGGTCGGCGCGGGGCTCGCCGTGGCCGGGGGGCTCATGCAGGCGCTGACCCGGAACCCGCTCGCCGACCCCGGCATCCTCGGCGTGACGAGCGGTGCGGCGTTCGCGGTGGCGATGGGCGTGGTGCTGCTCGGCGTGACCCGGCCGTCGGGGTACGTGTGGTTCGCGTTCGGCGGGGCGCTGCTGGCGACGGTGGCGGTGTACCTGGTCGGGTCGGCGGGGCGGTCGAACGCCGGGCCGATCCAGCTGACGCTGGCCGGGGTGGCGCTGAGCGCGGTGCTCACCGGGGTGGTCGGCGCGCTGCGGCTGACCGACCAGGAGCGGTTCGCGGTCCTGCTGACCTGGGAGTCGGGGTCGTTCCAGTCCCGCGGCTGGGACGTGGTCGTGCCGGTGCTCCCGTTCGTGCTGCTCGGGCTGGTGGTCGCGGGGCTGGTGGCCGGCGCGCTGAACACGCTCGGGCTCGGTCAGGACCTGGCGACGGCGCTGGGCGCCTCCGTCGGGCGGACGCGGGTGCTGGCGGTCGTCGCGATCACGCTGCTGGCCGGCGGGGCGACGGCGATGGCCGGCCCGATCACGCTGGTGGGGCTGATGGTGCCGCACATCGTGCGGTGGCTCGTCGGCCCGGACCAGCGGTGGATCCTCGGGCTGTCCGCCGTCGCGGGGCCGGTGCTGGTGCTGCTCGCGGACGTGGCGGCGCGGGTGCTGCTGTGGCCGGGCGAGCTGCCGGTGGGCGTCGTGACGGCGTTCGTGGGCGCGCCGGTGCTGATCGCGCTGGTGCGGCGGCGGAAGGCGACCGGGCTGTGACGGGCGTGCGGGTGGCGACGACGCCCGGGGGCCTGCGCGTCCGCGACCCGCGGCGCCGGTCCCGCGCCGCCGTGGCCGGCCTCGCGGTCGCTGCGCTGCTGCTCGCCCTGGTCGCGCTCGGCCTCGGCGACTACCCGCTGGGCGTCACCGAGGTCGTGCGGGCGCTGGTGTCCGACCAGGGCTTCGCCAGCACGATCGTGACGCAGTGGCGGCTGCCGCGGGTCCTGGTGGCGCTGGTATTCGGCGCCGCGCTCGCGGTGTCCGGCGCGCTGTTCCAGTCGCTGACCCGCAACCCGCTCGGGTCGCCGGACGTGATCGGGTTCGCGACCGGGTCGTACACGGGCGTGCTCGTCGTGACCACGGTGCTCGGCACGGGCACGCTCGGCGTCTCGGCCGGGGCGCTGGTCGCGGGGCTGCTGACGGCGCTGGTCGTCTACCTGCTGGCGTACCGGGACGGCGTGCAGGGCTTCCGGCTCATCGTGGTGGGCATCGGCGTGACCGGGATGCTGCACGGCCTGAACGTGTGGCTGCTGCTGCGCGCGAAGACGGAGGTGGCGCTCGCGGCCTCGATCTGGGGCGCCGGGTCGATCTCGCTGGTCGGCTGGTCGCAGGCGCTCCCGGCCCTCGCGGTGCTCGCGGTCCTGACGCCGCTGGTGTGGGCCGTGCGCGGGCCGCTGCGGCAGCTGGAGCTCGGCGACGACGCCGCCGGGTCGCACGGCCTGCGCGTCGAGGCGTCGCGGCTCGCGGTGGTGGTGCTCGGCGTCGCGCTGATCGCGACCGTGACAGCGACGGCGGGGCCGATCGCGTTCGTGGCGCTGGCGGCGCCGCAGATCGCGCGCCGGCTGGCCGGGTCGGCCGGGCTGCCGCTGGTGGCCTCGGCGCTGACCGGCGCGCTGGTGCTGCTCGCGGCGGACCTGCTGGCGCAGCACGTGCTGCCCACGGCGCTGCCGGTGGGCGTGGTGACCGTGGTGCTCGGCGGGGCGTACCTGCTGGCCCTGATCGTGCAGGAGGCGCGGCGGCGATGGTGAACGAGCAGCGGCTGCGGGCCGACGCGGTGACGCTCGGCTACGAGCGCAGGACGGTGTCGACCGGCCTCAGCCTGGCGATCCCGGACGACTCGTTCACGGTGGTCGTCGGCCCGAACGCGTGCGGGAAGTCGACCCTGCTGCGCTCGCTGGCCCGGCTGCTGCGCCCCGCGGCGGGCGAGGTCGTGCTCGACGGGTCGTCGATCCACCGGATGGCCACCAAGGAGGTCGCCCGCCGCGTCGGCCTGCTGCCGCAGACGGCGCTGGCGCCCGAGGGCATCACCGTCGGCGAGCTCGTCGCGCGCGGCCGGTACCCGCACCAGAACCTGTTCCGGCAGCAGTCCGACGCCGACCGCCGGGCCGTGGCGGACGCCATGGACGCCACCCGGGTCACCGACCTGGCGGCCGTGCCGGTCGACGAGCTGTCCGGCGGCCAGCGGCAGCGCGTCTGGGTCGCGATGGCCCTGGCCCAGGAGACCGGCATCCTGCTGCTCGACGAGCCGACGACGTTCCTCGACATCGCGCACCAGATCGAGCTGATGGACCTGTTCGCGCGGCTGCACGCCGAGGGCGCCACGCTGGTGGCCGTGCTGCACGACCTCAACCACGCCGCCCGGTACGCCACGCACCTGGTCGTGATGAAGGACGGCGCCGTGGTGGCGCAGGGCCGGCCGACCGAGGTGGTGACGGCCGACCTCGTCGAGGAGGTGTTCGGTCTGCCGTGCCTGGTGATCCCGGACCCGCTCGCGGGCACGCCGCTGGTGATCCCGCGCGGCGCGGCGCACACCGCCGCGGACTGAGCGCCGGTCAGGCCGGGGCCAGGACCACCACCGGCTCGCTCGTCGGCTGCTCCGAGCCGCCCTCCGGCTCGACCGTCAGCGCGAGCGCGTCGCCGGTCCGGTACACGTCCGTGCGGATCTGGAGCGTGCCGTCGGTGACGCCCGTCGTGCCCGCGGAGACCGGCGCGCCGTCCCGCATCACCCACAGCTGGTAGACCTCGTCGGCGTCCGGGGCGTCGACCCCGCTGGCGGTGACCAGGGCGGCGTCCGCCGTGACCACCGCGACGGCGGTGCCGCCCGACGTCACCGGCGCGGAGACGACCTGGGCGCCAGGCTCGGCGAGCAGGGCGGTGATCCGGTCGGCGCGCGCCTCGGCCTCCGCAGCCCGCTCGGCCTGCCGCCAGGCGACGGTCGACGGCACGGCGACGGCGGCCAGCACGGCCAGGGCGGCGACGGCAGTCGACCAGCGACGGCGGGCGCGGCGGCCGGCCGGTCGGGTGGATCCCGCGGGCCGGGTGGACCCGTCGGGCGAGCCCGCGGGTCGGTCGGTCGGGCGCGCGGGCACCGAGGACGGGACCGGCTCCCCGCCGGTCGTGCCGGACGCCGCGGCACCCGGCGCGGCCGTTCCGGCCGCGGGGCGCACGGGCTCGGACTCCGGCGCCGAGGCCGCAGCGGGGTCGTCCTGCCGCGTGCGCTCGACCTCCGACAGCACGGCCAGCCGCACGGCGTCGGGCGCCGCGACGGCGACGGCCTCGCCGAGCACCGCCGCGGTCTCGCGCAGCGAGCGGGCCTCGCGCGCGGCGTCGGGGTCGCGGGCGACCAGGTCGTCGACGCGGGCGCGCTCGGCGTCGTCGAGGGCGTCGAGCGCCCAGGCGCCGAGCAGCTCGCGGGTGGCGGCGTCGTCGGGCCGGCGCTCGCCGGGGCGCGGCGGGGTGGGCGTGGTCACGCGGCCACCCCCAGGCAGTCGCGGAGCCGGGTGAGGCCGTCGCGGATGCGGCTCTTGACGGTGGGCAGCGGGGCCTCGAGCGACTCGGCGACCTCGCGGTACGTGCGCCCGTCGTAGTAGGCGAGCACGACGGCCTCGCGCTGCGTGTCGGTCAGGCCGCCGAGGCAGTGCCGGACGCGCTCGGCCTCGAGGTTCGACTCGGCCTGCTCGGCGACGACGTCGAAGGCGCGCGGCCGGTCGGCGTCGAGGACCGCCTGGTCGCGGGTGCGCTGGGCCTGCACCGAGCGCACGCGGTCGACGGCCCGGCGGTGCGCCATCGTGGTCGCCCACGCGCGCGCCGAGCCGCGCCGAGCGTCCCACCGGGACGCCGTGCGCCAGATCTCCACCATGACCTCCTGGGTGACCTCCGCCGCGTGGTCCGGGTCGCGGAGCACGGCGAGCGCCGTGCCGTGCACGGCGGGGGACAGCATGTCGTACAGCGTCGGGAAGGCGTCGCGGTCGCCGCCCGCGACGCGGGCGAGGGCCTCGTCGGCCGTCGCGTGGGCGGCGGGCCGGGAACCGGGGGAGGGCACCGCTGCAGTCTGCCGCACGGTGCCCGCCTCGGTCCCGTCGAACCGCCCGGCGCGGGCGTGACGCCGGCCCCGACGGGGAACGGGGCCGGCGTCACGGTCCTCGGCGCCCGTCAGGGGACGAGCGCGGCCGCCAGCGAGTCGATCGCGCCGGCGAGGGTCGAGACGTGCATGCCGAGCCCGGCCGCGACGTCGTCCGCCGGCAGCTCGCCGTTGCTGACCTTCTCGAAGAAGGCGCCCGCCTCGGGCCGGTAGCCGTCGAGGTCGGCCAGCGCCTGCTGGCGGCCGTCCTCGTCGCCCGTGGCGTCGGCCACGGCGTAGTCGACGAAGAACCCGATGTGCTCGCGCCACAGGTCCAGGAACGCGGAGCCGTTCTCCTCGCCGGCCAGCGACGTCACGGCGTCGGACAGCGCGACGGAGTTGGCGTCGAGCGTCGCGGCCGCGGCGGTGAACGCCGGGGAGTCGACCCCGCCCTCGGCGGTGTACGCGGTGAACACCGCGTACGAGGCCAGGTACACGTGCTCCTGGAGCAGCGCGGTCAGCGTCGAGCGCAGGGTGGACGCGTCGTCCATCGCGTCGCCGGACAGGCCCGCGCCGGCGGCGAGCCCGGTCGCGATGGTGGCGGCGTCCATGCCGACGTGGTCGGCGGCGGCCTTGAGCGTGTCGGACGCGGTCGGCTCGCCCGCGGCGAGCGCGTCGATCGCGGCCGTCAGGGTCGTGACGTGCATGGTGAGCGCCTCGGCCACGGCGTCCGCGGGCAGGTTGCCGGCGCTGATCTGCTCGAAGAACGCCCCCGCCTGGGTGGTGTACCCGGCGAGCGAGGCCTGGGCGGCGTCGGCCGCCGCCTGGTCGCCCGACTTCACCGCGACGGCGTAGTCGACGAAGTAGCCGATGTGCTCGTCCCACAGGTCGTGGAACGCGGTGCCCTGCTCCTCGCCGGCGAGCGAGCCCACGGCGTCCGCGAGGTCGTCGGTGTTGCCGTCGAGGGCCGCCTTGGCGGCCATGAACTCGTCGGAGTCGGCGCCCGCCGTGTAGGCGGTCGCCACCCCGATGCCGGTGAGGTAGACGTGCTCCTGGAGCAGCGCCGTCAGGTCGGCGCGCAGGGTGGCGGCGTCGGAGTCGACCTCGCCGGCGGTGTCGGTGGCGGCGGCGAGTCCGGTCGCCAGGGTGAGCCCGGTCTCGGGCATGTGCGCGGCTGCGGTGCGGGCGTCGGCGAACGGGTCGCCGGTGCTGACCGGGGCGACGGCGTCCATGTCGCTCATGCCCGAGTGGTCGGATCCGTCCATCGAGGAGGAGGCCGACGGCGCGGTGCCGCCCGTCTCGTCCGTGCTGCTGCAGGCGGCCAGCGTCAGGCTCAGGGTGAGCCCGGCGGCCATCGCGGCCACGGCGTAGGTGCTGCGGGTGCGTCGCATCATCGCTCCTTGCGTCCCTCGGGTGTGTGTCACCAGGGGTTCGGAGCGGGGCCCGGCCCGGATGGGCCCGGAGCGGGTGAACGGTCCTACGCGGCGCCGTGCCAGGCCAGCGCGAGGACGACGTCCTCGGGTCGCTCCGCGTGCTCGGGCGCGGGCCCGCCGACGAAGCACTGGCAGGGTCCGTCGCGGTGCACCAGGCCGGCGTGCGGACGGGCGACGCAGGGGGTGGGGCCGACGGCGGCCCGCAGCTCGTCGAAGGGGGTCCAGGCGGCGGGCAGCCGCGTCACGGAGGCGGCCGGGCGGCCGAGGTCGTCGAGGGTCATGCGGTCCCACCTCCGTGCTCCGGACCTCCCGGGGAGGTCCCTGCGGCGTCGGCGCGGGCCGACGTCGCCCCGCGGGCCGGGTCGGCCCGTGTGCTGCTGTCCATCGGACGGTCGCACGGGTTCCTGTGGCGTCAGGCGTATCTCGGTGGTATCGAGCGGGTGAAAAACCACACATGTGGTCGACATCACGGGCGAATCGGACGTCCCCCGGTGGCGGGAACGGCCGCTCCGTGCCATGACGCCCACTCGCGGGAGCACTGGTCAGCCCGCCAGCCGCACCGCCCGCCGCGCCGCCTGGGCAGCGGGGTCCGGCACCGGCGCGGCCGCCAGCAGCCGCCGGGTGTAGTCGTGCTCGGGCGCCCCCAGCACCCGGCTGCGCTCGCCCACCTCGACGACCTGCCCGCGGTGCATCACCGCGACCCGGTCGGCGAGCTCGTCCACCACCGCGAGGTCGTGGCTGATGAACAGGCACGCGAACCGGAGCCGCTGCTGGATGGACCGGAACAGCTCGAGCACGGTGGCCTGCACGGACACGTCGAGCGCGGAGGTGGGCTCGTCGGCGATCAGCAGCTCCGGGTCCAGCGAGACCGCCCGGGCGATCGACACCCGCTGCCGCTGGCCGCCGGACAGCTCGTGCGGGTAGCGCGAGGCCCAGGCGGCGGGCAGCTCGACGCCGTCCAGGAGCTCGGCGACCCGCGCGGTGAGGGCGCTGCCCCGCAGGCCGGCGTGCACCCGGAGCGGCTCGGCCACGGACTCGCCGATCGTGTACCGCGGGTTGAGCGACGCGGCGGGGTTCTGGAACACGACGCCGATCCGGGTGCGGGCCGCCCGGACGGCGCGCGGGGTGTCCCGGCCGAGCCGGGTGCCGACGACCTCGACGGTCCCGGAGGTGAGCGGCGCGAGCCCGAGGGCGCACCGGCCGAGCGTCGACTTCCCCGAGCCCGACTCGCCGACCAGGGCCAGCATCTCGCCGGGCTGCACGCGCAGCGTGACGTCGTCGACCGCCCGGACGACGCGGCCCCGCCGGTTCCGGTACTCGACGACCAGGTTCTCGACGTTGAGCGCGGGCCGCTCGGCGGCGTCGGTGCCGGCCGGGCGCTCGTCGGCGCCGATCCGCGGCACGGCGTCCAGGAGGGTGCGCGTGTAGGCCGCGGCGGGGGCGTCGAACAGGTCGGCGACGTCGGCCGTCTCCACGACCTCGCCGTGCCGCATCACGACCACCCGGTCCGCCAGGTCGGCGACCACGCCCATGTCGTGCGTGATGAGGACGACGGCCGCCGAGGTGCGGGCGCGCAGCCGGCGCAGGACGTCGAGGACCTCCTGCTGCACGGTGACGTCGAGGGCGGTGGTCGGCTCGTCGGCGATCAGCACCTCGGGGTCGCAGGCCAGCGCCATCGCGATCATCACCCGCTGCGCCTGCCCGCCGGACAGCTGGTGCGGGTAGAACTTCAGCCGGTCCTCGGGGTCGGGCAGCTCGACCATGCGCAGCAGCTCGACGGCGCGGTCGCGGGCCTCGTCCCGGGACAGGCCGGGCAGGTGCCGGCGCAGGGTCTCGCGGAGCTGGAACCCGATGGTGAAGACCGGGTCCAGCGCGTTCGACGGGTCCTGGAAGATCATCGCGACCCGGCGCCCCCGGATGTCGGACAGCGCCCGGTCGTCCAGGCCGACCAGCTCCAGGTCCTCGAGCCGCGCGCTGCCGGTGACCCGCGCGGTGCCGGGCAGCAGGCCGAGCACCGCGAGCGAGGACACGGACTTGCCGGAGCCGGACTCGCCGACGACGGCCAGCACCTCGCCGGCGTGCAGGTCGAACGAGACGCCGCGGACGGCGTGCACGTCGGGGCTCCGCCCGCGGTCGACGCGGAACGTGACGGTCAGGTCGCGCACGGACAGCACGGGGGCGGCTGCCGTGGCCGCGCCGGGGGTCGGGTCGGTGGTCACGGTTCTCCAGTCCCGGCCTGCGCGTCGCGGTAGGCCTCCCAGTCGGCGAGCATCTTGCGGTGGTACCCCGCGAGCCACTCCATGTAGTTGCGGGCGTTGCGCAGCCGGCGCTCCGGCCCCTCCGCGGGGCCGCCGGTGAGGGCCGCGTCGAGGACCCGCTGCAGCCGCGGCAGGTAGTTCCGCTCGCTCGCCAGCCAGCGCCCCCAGATGTCGTCCTCGACGCGGAAGTAGTGGTTCCGGTCGCCGCCGATCGCGTGCCGCTGGATGAACCCCACCTCCACGAGCCGCCGGGTCGCGGTGGACACCGCACCGGCGCTCGCGGTGAGCAGCTGCGCGATCTGCTGGGACGACAGGTAGGGGCGGTCGGCGATCATCAGCAGCCCGACCACGCGGCCCTCCATGCGGGCGCTGTTCGTGCCCTCCCAGGTGAGCGCGAACTGCTCGATCCACGCCAGCTGCTCCGGCGTCATCGTGAGGTCGGCGGCCGGTGCTGCGTCGTCGCTGGTCATGCCGGTCAGCCTAGGGACGCCGGGACCGGCGCACCGGCGTCCCGGCGGCGGGTCATGCCGGCGCGCCGGCGGCGGAACTCGTCGAGGGGCCAGGAGGTCATCCCGTTGCGGACGGCGGCGATGCTCCCGTCCGCCGCGCGCTCGACGACCACGTCCTCGCCCGCCGACCCGAAGCCCGGCTGCCGCGTGGTGCCGAGCACGTCGCGCCCGCGCACGTGCAGCTCGTCGTACGCGGCCACCGGGTCCGGCGCGGCGGGGTGCAGCAGCAGGAGCCGGCCGCCGAGCTCGGCGATGTCGGTGATCCCCCACAGGGCCCCGAACCGGCCGGTGTACTCGGCGAGCGGCCGGGCATCGGCGGCGGGCTCGGGCGCGTCCGCGGGCGGGTTCAGCGCGAGGTCGATCAGCTTGATGAGGCCGACCGCGATCGGGTCGGCCGGGCCGTCGATCGCGTTGGTGAGGACGCTGACGACCAGCCGCTGCTCCGGGTCGATGTAGGTGCGGGTGATGTGGCCCGGGTACCCGCCGGAGTGCCCGACGATCTCCCGGTCGCCGATGGTGTGCAGGTCCAGGCCGATGCCGTACCGCCCGACCTCCTTGCCGTGCACCTTCACCACCGACTCCTGGCGGTGCAGCAGCCGCTTGCCGCCGTCGGACAGCAGCGACTCGTCGCCGTAGAAGTGCGCGGCGCCGAAGGCGGTCATGTCCCGGGCGGTGGAGTAGAAGCCGGTGGCGGCGGCGAGCGCGCGGGTGTCGACGTGCTCGATCGTCTCCCGGCGGTCGTCGGCGTCGAGGAGGGCGGTGTGCCCGGCGGCGTACCGCGCGGCCAGCGCCTCGTCGTACTCGGCGCCGGTGTCGGCCATGCCGAGCGGGTCGAGCACCGCGGCGCGCAGGTGGTCGCGGAACGGCTGGCCGGTCACGGACTCCACGACGAGGCCGAGGATCCCGTACCCGTAGTTGGAGTACTTGAAGTGCTCGTTCGCGCCGTAGACCTCGCCGGCCTCGCGCAGCTCCGCCAGCAGGGTCGGCTCGTCCGGGAAGGGGCCGTCGAGCTGCCAGAAGTCGCCGCGCTCGCCGTCACGGATCACGCCGGCCTGGTGGCCGAGCAGCTCGCGGACGGTGCGGGACCCGAGGGGGGACCCCGCCAGCCCGGCGACGTGCGTCCCGACGGCGTCGTCCAGCCGGAGCCGGCCGGCCTCGACCAGCCGCATCACCGCGGTCGCGGTGAACGACTTGGAGTGCGAGGCGATCCGGAACAGGTGGTCGGTGCGCAGCGGCTCGCCCGTGGTGACGTCGGCGGTGCCCCACGCGTGCTCGAGCACGACCTCGTCCCCGGACCGGATCGCCACCTGGACGCCGACGGCGCGGCGGAACGCACCCTGGAGGTCGACCCACGACGCGAGGTAGGGGGCGGCGGCGCGGAGGGTGGCGGTCGTGTCGGACATGCGGTGGGCCTCTCGGGACGGTGCGGGGTGGTGCCGGGGGTGGTGCGAGGTGCGGTGCGGGCGGCGCGGCGTCAGCCGCGGCCCTTCGGGTCGAGGACGTCCCGGAGGACGTCGCCGAGCGTGATCATCGCGAGGACGGTCACGGTCAGGAAGATGCTCGGGAACAGCAGCATGTGCGGGGACGTCTGGAAGTAGGTCTGCGCGCTGGACAGCTGCAGCCCCCAGGAGATCGACGGGGCGCGCAGGCCCAGGCCGAGGAACGTCAGCGTCGACTCGGAGACGATGACGCCGCCGACCATCGTGGTGGCCACGGCGAGCACCGGGCCGATCGAGTTGGGCAGCACGTACCGCGCGATGATCCGGCGGTCCCGCAGGCCCATCGCCTTGGCGGCCTCGACGTACGGGGCGTCCCGGACGGCGCGGACCGAGCCGCGGACGAGCCGGGCCATCGTCGGCCAGGAGAACAGCGCGAGCACCAGGGCGACCGTGACGGCGGACCGGGTGCCGATCGAGGTGAGCACCACGACCGCGCCGAGCAGGAACGGGAAGCCGAGGAACACGTCGGTCAGCCGGGCGATCAGCCGGTCGGCCAGCCCGCCATAGAACCCCGCGGCGGTGCCGACGACCAGGGCGACCAGCAGCGCGACCGCGGTTGCGAGCACGCCGACCGTGAGCGAGGCCTGCGTGCCGTAGATGACGTTGGCGTACACGTCGCAGCCCTGCACGTCGGTGCCGAACACGTGCTCGCCGCCCGGGCGCAGCGCGCTGTCGGCCAGGTCGCAGGCCCGCGGGTCGGGCTGGCCGAACCAGCCGGCGAACCACGACGGGGCGACGGCGATCAGCAGCAGCACGCCGAGCACCCCGGCGCACAGCCAGAACAGCGGGCGGCGGCGCAGCGTGCGCCAGACGCCGCGCGGCGCCGCAGGGGCGCCCGCGTCGACCTCGGTGGCCGCGGTCGCGGTGAGGGTGTCACTCATGGCGGATCCTCGGGTCGAGCACCGACGACAGCAGGTCCACGACCAGGTTCGTCAGCAGGAAGATGATGATCAGCGCGGTGGAGACGCCGACGACGGTCGGCCCCTCGTGCGCGCGGATCGCCTGGAACAGCAGCTGGCCGACGCCCGGCAGGTTGAACACGCCCTCCACGACGACGGTGCCGCCGAGCAGGTAGCCGAGGTCGATGGCCAGGAAGGTCAGCACCGGGATCGCGGAGTTCCGCATCACGTGCACGCCGACGACCTGCCGCTCCCGCAGGCCCTTGGCCCGCAGGGTCCGCACGAAGTCGGACTGCAGGGTGTCGACCACCGAGCCGCGCATCAGCCGGGTGACCGACGCGAGGCCGAACACGGCGATGACCGCCGCGGGCAGCAGGTAGGAGGTCGGCCAGCCGTCGCTCGTCCCCGCGACCGGGAACCAGCCGAGCCGCACGCCGAGCACGAGCTGCGCGGTCACCGCGACCACGAACACCGGGATGCTGGTCGCGAGGATGGTGCCGGCCAGGACGAACCGGTCGCCGGCGCGGCCGCGGCGCAGGCCTGCGAACAGACCGAGCAGCACGCCGAGGACGACCTCGATCCCCCACGCGGTGAGCGCCAGGGTGATCGTCACGGGCCACCGGGACTCCATGCGGCCGGCGACGGACTGCCCGCTGAAGTTGGTGCCGAGGTCGCCGGTGAACAGGCCGCCCAGGTACCGGGCGTACTGCTGGAGCACCGGCTCGTCCAGGTGGTACCGGGACCGCAGCTCGGCGACGACGTTGTCCGGCAGCGGCCGGTCGCCGCCGAGGGACCGGATCGGGTCGCCGGGCAGCGCGAACACCATGAGGTAGATGACCAGCGTGACGCCGAGGAACACGATCAGGAGCTCGACGGCGCGGCGCACCGCGTACCGGCTCACGACGCGCCGCCCGCGGTCCGCGCCGCCAGGACTTGCGACATGGCCAGCGTAGCGCCGTACTGCACGCCGACCAGCTGCTCGACCGGCAGCACGGTCAGGCCCGTGAGCGAGTCCGCCTCGGCGACCCAGCCGTCGTAGACCTCGCGCGCCCGGTCGGCGACCCGCCGGACCCGCGCCGTGGCGATCCCGGCGTGCACCTCCGCGTCCAGCGCCCGCAGCAGCATGCCCCCGAACCGCAGCCGGAAGCACCGGACGACGTCCTCGTTGCTGAACACCTCGGCCGCGGTGGCGGCGCGGCGCAGCTCCGGGCGCTCGGCCCGCAGCAGCTCGGCGCGGCCGCCCTCGCCCATCATCGGCACGAACGACTCGCTCGCCCGCAGGAACGGCGAGCGCAGGCTGAGGTCGGGCCGGGCGTCCTCGAGCAGCGCGGTGAGGGTCGCGCCGAGGTCGACCAGCTCCTCGCCCTTGGCCCGCACCACGTCGGCGTAGTCCGCCGAGGTCGGGGTGGTGTCGTCGGCCAGCGGGTGCGACCAGTACGGCAGCTCCGCGACCAGGGAGACCGTGCCGTGCCGGCGCGCGTAGGCGCTGGACGACTCGCCGCCGACCATCGTCGCCGCGGCCATGCCCAGCGACTCGAGGTAGTCGTACTCCTCGCGGGTGCTGGACATGTGGAACACCGCGGGGGCGATCGACCGGATCGACGGGGACTCCGGCTCGCCGACGTCGAGCGGCAGGCCGAGCGTGCGGGGGACGGCGTGCAGCGCGTCGACGGCCCCCGGCACCTCCTCGGACAGGTAGTAGTAGACGCCGCCGAGCTCCGCGTTGTGCAGGCTGACCATGAGCTCCGGCCGCACGTCGTCGATCACGCGCATGAGCGCCTGGGTCTCGGGGATGACGTCGTCGAAGTACGCGTCCTTGTAGGCGAACGGGAACGTCCACTCGACCTGCTCGGACGGCGCGGGCCGGTAGAACCTCCGCGAGTACGCGGTGCGGTCCGACGGGTCGGTGAACCAGGACTCGTTCAGCCGGGTGCCGTCCGGGTCGATGCACGGGACCAGGTGCCAGGTGGCGCCGGACCGGACGAGCAGGTCCGGGTCGGCCACCAGCTCCGAGGCGAGGTGCTGGAGCGTCCGGAAGCCGATCGGCTCGTTCGGGTGCACGCCCGCGAACAGCAGGTGCGACCGCGGGCCGGATCCGACGCTGAACATCGGGATCGGCTCGCCGAGGCGGGAGGTGCCGATCCGCCGCTCGGTGACGAGCCGCGGGTGGTCGGCCGCGAGCGTGCCGAACCAGGCCAGCAGCTCGTCGACCGGGGGGAAGCCGGACATCGGGGGGACCCGGCGGGCCCGCTCGAGGACGTCCTCGAGCGAGCCCGCCGTCGTGGTGCCGTGGCTCATGCGCCCTCGGCGAGGACGACCTGGGTGTACGTCGGGTTGCCGACCGCCGACGTGGGCAGCTCGGCCACCCGGTCGGACACCACGTAGGAGTAGGTCTCGAAGAACAGCGGCGGGGCCGGGAAGTCCTCGAGGATCCGCTCCTGCACGGCCGCGTAGGCCTCGGCCGCGGCGTCCGCGTCCACCTCGGCGTCGGCGGCCGCGATCAGGTCGGTCACCTCGGGCTCGTAGTACGGGATGCAGTTCGGGCAGCCGCCGCCCTCGACGTAGAACGCCCGCAGGGTGTTCTGCTGGCTCGGGTACAGCGCGCCCCACCGGGAGAAGAACGGCCCGGCGATGTCGCCCGCGGTCCGCTTGTCGGCGAACTCGGCCCAGTCGGTGCTCGGGGTCGCGACCGCGTCCACGCCCAGGTTCTGCCGGAGCTGGTTGGCGATGGCCGTGTACAGCTCGTCCAGGCCGGAGCCGCCCGGGAAGTAGATGTCGATCGTGCCGTCGAACCCGCCGGCCTCCTCGAGCAGCGCCTTGGCGCCCTCGGGGTCGTACTCGCAGTACTCCGCGCAGATGCCCTCGGGCGTGCCGGCCTCGACGGCCGGGGTCAGCGCGGTGGCCGGCGTGAACAGGCCGCCGTAGATGACGTCGTTGATCGTGTCCCGGTCGATCGCCATCGAGATCGCCTGGCGCACCCGGACGTCCGAGTAGCGCGCGTCCCACAGCGGCAGGCCGAGGTAGGAGATGCCGGCGGCCTCGAACGTGTAGAGCCGGTCGCCGAAGTCGGCCGAGGCCTGGGTCTGGCGCGCCACCGGGACGCCCGCGACGTCGATGTTGCCGGCCTGGACGTCGGTGTAGGCGGTGGTGGTGTCGGTGTACGGCACGAACGTGATCGCGTCGACCGTCGGGGCGGGGCCCTGGTAGTCGGCGTACGCCGTGACGGTCATCTCCTCGTTCTCGGCGTAGTCCGTCTCGACCTCGAACGGGCCGTTGCCGACCGGGTGCACGTTGTACGCGTCGAAGTCGTCGAACGCGGACTCCGGCATCGGGTAGAACGCCGTCTGCGCCTGGCTGAGCTGCATGGGGAACTGGCCGTCGGGGCCGGTGAGCGTGACGGTGAACGTCGTGTCGTCGACCACCTGCAGGCCGGACATCTCGGTGGTCGTCGGCTCGCCCTCGGCGGGGTTGAGGTCGGCGTAGCCCACGACGTTCGCGAGCTGGCCGGAGTTCTCCCACGCGTTCGGGCCGTAGGCCACCGCGTTCCAGGCGTCCACGTAGGACTGCGCCGTCACAGGCGTCCCGTCATGGAAGGTCCAGCCGTCCTTCAGCGTGATCGTCCAGGTGGTGCCGTCCTCCGACTCGACGGAGTCGGCCGCGACGTACGTCAGCTCGCCGGCGTCGTCGATCCAGGTCAGCGGGGCCCAGACGGCCATGTTGAAGTCGAAGGCGATCGACTGGCGGCCGGGGATCAGCTGGATCGGGTCGGTCACGGCGACGCGGATCGCGCCGCCGCCCGAGCCCGTCGCGCTGGTGTCGGCGGAGTCGTCACCACCGCCGCCGGAGCAGGCGGCCAGGGCGAGCGCCAGCACGGCGGCACCGGCCGCGAGCCGGATCCGGGTCGTTCTCATGGGTCCTCCACTGCAGGGGGAGCGGCGGCTGGGCCGCCGGGGCGGGGGAGTGCACGGGGGAGCGGGGTCGGCGGCTCTGCCGGGTGGCCGGTCGCGCGGCGTCGGGGGTGGGACGGCGCGGGCCGGGGGCCGGGTCTGCGCCCGGCGGCGGTGCCGGACAGTCAACCCCGGCACCCCGTGGTGGAGTCAATAGCCGGGATGCTGAGAGTTCAGTAGGCAATGAAAGTTTTACGTGCGTGACACAGGGCGTGGGTGCCGCCCTGTGGGTGCGTGGTGGTTCGATGGGCCGCGTGATCCACACGACCGACTACGTGCTGACCGACGAGGGGCGCGTGCGCGACCTGGTGCGGGCCCACGGGTGGGCGACGCTGGTCTCCGTGACCGACGACGGGCCGGTGGCGTCCCACGTGCCGGTGCTGCTCGCCGAGGACGTGACGCTGCCGTCCGGCGCGGCCGGGGACGCGACGGCCCCGGCGGCTCCGAGGGCGCGGCCCGCCCGGGACGCGCACGGCCTGCCCGACCGGTTCACCGTGCCGGCGGCGCCGCTCGCGGTGCTCAGCCACCTGGGCCGGCCCGACGAGCTGCTGCACCAGGCCGGTTCCGGCCGGGAGCACCTGCTGGTCGTCGAGGGTCCGTACGGCTACGTGTCGCCCGGCTGGTACGGCTACACGCCCGCCGTGCCGACCTGGAACTACCTCGCCGTGCACCTGTACGGCACGCTCGAGCTGCTCGACCCCGAGGACTCCTACGCGGTCATGGGCGCGACCGTCGACCGGTACGAGGCGCCGATGCCCGATCCGGTGCGGATGCCCGACGTCGAGGGCTACGCGCGCCGGATCGCGCCCGGCGCCGTCGGGTTCCGGCTGTCGGTGACCCGGTGGCAGGGCAAGGCCAAGCTCAGCCAGGACAAGCCGCGCGCCGTCGCCGAGCGTGTGGTCGAGCACCTGGGCTCCGACCCGCATTACGCCGACCCGGCGCTCGCGGCCGAGATGCGGGCGGAGCTCGACCGCCGCCCGGACTGGACCTGACCCGCGCCTGACCCGCGCATGACCCGGGCCCGCGTCGCCGCCGGCCCTCCTCCCGAACGGAGACCCACCGCCGTGAGCACCGCACCGCTCGTCCTGACCCACGCCCGCCTGGTGGGCGCCGCCCGCACCGTCGACGTGCTGCTGCGCGACGGCCGGGTGCACGCCGTCGGGCCGGACCTCGCGCGCGGCGCCGGCGCGGGCGTCGAGCAGGTCGACCTCGGCGGTCGCACCGTCATGCCGGGCCTCTGGGACGCGCACACCCACATGACGCAGTGGGCGCTCGCCCGGCAGCGGCTCGACGTCTCGGCCGCGACCTCCGCGGCGCACGCGATCCGGATCGTGCTCGACCGGCTCGCCGCGCGGCCGCTCACCCCGGGCACCGCGCTGGTCGGCTACGGGTTCCGCGACGGGCTGTGGCCGGACGCCCCCACCGCGGAGCTGCTCGACGCCGCGGTCGGCGACGTGCCGGTGATCCTGGTGTCCGGCGACCTGCACTGCGCCTGGTTCAGCACCGCCGGCCTGCGGTACGCGGGCGTGCCCGCTCACCCGACCGGGCTGCTGCGCGAGGCCGAGTGGCTGCCGCTGACCAGCGTCGTCGACCACGTACGGGACGACGTCGCCGACGCGTGGGTGGCCGAGGCGTCCCGGGCGGCCGCCGCGCGGGGCGTGGTGGGCGTGGTCGAGCTCGAGATCACCGAGAACCTCACGCCGTGGCGCCGCCGGATCGCCGCGGGCAACGACGCGCTCCGGGTCCGCGCGGGCGTCTGGGAGCCGTACCTGGACCGCGTGCTGGCCGAGGAGCTGCGTTCCGGCGACGTGGTCGTCGGCACCGGCGGGCTGCTCCAGCAGGGCCCGCTCAAGGTGGTGACGGACGGGTCGCTCAACACCCGCACCGCGTTCTGCCACGACCCGTACCCGGGCCTGTCCGGCGCCGACGCGCACGGCGTGCTGTCCGTGCCGCCCGAGCACCTGGTCCCGCTCATGGCGCACGCGACCCGCAAGGGCCTGACCTGCGCCATCCACGCGATCGGCGACCACGCGAACACCCTGGCCCTGGACGCGTTCGCCGCGTCCGGCGCCCGCGGGTCCGTCGAGCACGCCCAGCTGCTCACCGACGCCGACGTGGCGCGGTTCGCCGCGCTCGGCGTGGTGGCCTCCGTGCAGCCCGAGCACGCGATGGACGACCGCGACGTCGCCGACCGGCACTGGGCCGGGCGCACCGGGCGGGCGTTCGCGCTGGCCTCGCTCGCCGCCGCGGGCGTCGAGCTGGTGCTCGGCTCGGACGCGCCGGTCGCCCCGCTGGACCCGTGGGTCGCCGTGTCCGCGGCCGTCGAGCGGACCCGGGACGGGCGCGAGCCGTGGCACCCGGAGCAGCGGCTCGACCTGCTCACCGCGCTGCGGTCGTCGGTGGACGGGCAGCCGCTGACGCTCGCGGTCGGGGCGCCGGCCGACCTGGCGGTGCTCGACGCCGACCCGCTGTCCGCGGGGGCGCCGCTGCGCGAGATGCCGGTCGCGGGGACGCTGCTGGGCGGCCGCTGGACGCACCGGGCGTTCTGACGACGGCCGGGCCCGGCCACCCGGCAGGGTCCGGCGCTGCCCTCAGGCCTCGGCGACCACCTCCGCCGTCCGCACCACGCGGGCGAACCCGCCGCCGTGCAGGCTGGTGGCCGTCGCGCGGGTCAGGTCCTCCGCGGACAGCACCGCGCCGTCGGGGCCCGCGAGGTCGAAGGTGTGCGCGGCGTCGATCGGCAGCAGCACGTCGTAGCCGAGGTTCCCGGCCATCCGCGCGGTGGTCTCGACGCACATGTTGGTCTGGATGCCGCAGAGCACGAGCTGCCGGATCCCGGCACCGGTCAGCCACGCGTGCAGGTCCGGCTCGCCGTAGAACGCCGAGTTCACCGACTTCGTGACGTGCAGCGCGGCCTCGACGCCGGCGACGACGGGCTTGAGCTCGTAGCCGGGCGTGCCGGCGTGCAGGGGCGGCGAGGTCCGGGAGGCGTGCTGCACGACCACGACCGGGCGGCCGGTGCGCCGCCACGCGTCGACGAGGGCGCCGATGTTCCGCTCGGCGTCGGGGTTGTCGCGCCGGCCCCAGAAGGCGGCGTCGTCGAAGCCCTGCTGCACGTCGATCACGACCAGGGCGGCGTCGGGGGAGAGGTCCATGGGGGGAATCGTGCTGGTCGAGCGGCCGGGCCCGACAGTGGCGTGGGCGCCGTTCTCCGTCGATCCCCTGCCACGGCACGCCCCCCGGGTGACGCCCACCCACCCGGACGGCGTCGACCGATCGGGTGGTCCGCCCAACGGGGGTGGGTGCTACCACCCAGACGTCCCAGGACACGCGGGCTACCGGGTCGTAACGTCCCCGCACATATGCACTCTGACCTGCACGTCCTCGCCCCCCACGGCATCGGCGGCCGCACCGCTCTCGGGTACCACCCCCGGGACGGCCGCCCCGTCGCGTGCTGGGTCGTGCACCCGACCCGCCGCGAGCCCGGGGTCGTGCCGCGGCTCGAGCGGTACGCCGCCGCGCTGGGCCTGTCCGACACCGACGCCGCGGCGCTGCGCGAGGTCGACGACTACCGCGCGTCCCTCACCGCCGCCGGCGGCTGGGCGACGCTCTGGGTCGGGGACGAGACCGAGCTCGCGGCCGAGCACGACGACGCCTGGCTGGACGCGCTGCTGGACCGCGGCTGGGCCGTGGTCGTCGTCGGCTACTCGACCGACCTCGCCACCTCGGACAACCCGGCGATCATGGCCTACCTGACCGGCGGCGGGAACGCGCACGTCGGAGTGGTCCGCGCCGCCTGACGGACGCGCGCGCGGAGGCACCCCGCGGGATCGGTACGCTGTGACCATCCCCACCGCCGCGAACCAGGGAGCTCACCCGTGGGACGAGTCGTCGTCGATGTGATGCCCAAGCCGGAGATCCTCGACCCGCAGGGCAAGGCCGTCGCCGGGGCGCTGCCGCGGCTCGGTTTCGGCCAGTTCACCTCCGTCCGCCAGGGCAAGCGGTTCGAGCTCGAGGTCGACGGCCCGGTCACCCCCGAGGTGCTGGCCGCTGCCGCCGAGGCCGCGACCCAGGTGCTGTCGAACCCGGTGATCGAGGACGTCGTCCGCGTGGCCGACTCCGAGGCCGACGCGGCCGGGACCGTGCTGTCCGAGGGCCTGGCCTGATGACCAAGATCGGCGTCGTCACCTTCCCGGGCACCCTGGACGACCGCGACGCCGCGCGCGCCGTGCGCCTCGCCGGGGCCGAGCCCGTCGCGCTCTGGCACGCCGACGCGGACCTGCGCGGCGTCGACGCGGTGGTCCTGCCCGGCGGGTTCTCCTACGGCGACTACCTGCGCGCCGGGGCGATCAGCCGGTTCGCGCCCGTCATGGGCGAGGTCGTCGAGGCCGCCGGCAAGGGCATGCCCGTGCTCGGCATCTGCAACGGCTTCCAGGTCCTCACCGAGGCGCACCTGCTGCCCGGCTCGATGATCAAGAACGACCACCTGCACTTCGTCTGCCGCGAGCAGGTGCTGTCCGTCGAGCGGGCCGACACCGCCTGGACGAGCGAGTACGCCGCGGGCGAGCGGATCACGATCCCGCTCAAGAACCAGGACGGCCAGTACGTCGCCGACGAGCACACCCTCGACGAGCTCGAGGGCGAGGGCCGGGTCGTGTTCCGCTACGAGGACGTCAACCCGAACGGGTCGCGCCGCGGGATCGCCGGCATCAGCAACGCGCGCGGCAACGTCGTCGGCCTCATGCCGCACCCCGAGCACGCCGTCGAGGCGGGCTTCGGCCCGGACGGCGCCCGCGGCCCGCGCTCGGGCACGGACGGCCTGCGGTTCTTCACCTCGGTGATGCGCGCGCTCGTCTCCTGACCCGCGCGCCCGGCGCCCCGGACCCCGCGGGTCCGGGGCGCTCCTGCGTCCCGGGCGCCGCCCGCCCCGCTGCCGCCCGCCCGCTGCCTGCCGCCTGCCCGCCCTCCTGCCGCCCGCCGCGGCGCCGAGTGCCTATCGGACACGTCCACTGCCTACCCAGTGGATAGGCAGTCGACGTGTCGGATGTGCACTCGCGGGCCGGGCCGGGCTGGGGCCGGGCCGGGGCAGGGCGGGCCGGGCCGGTCACGTGCGCCCGGGATGTGGACACGGTGCTGCCTCGTCCGGCGGGGCGCAGTTAGGCTGCCCGCGTGTTCCTGAGCCGGGTGTGTTGTCGCTGAGCTGACACCCTCGCGCGCCCGCGGCCGGACGGCCCTCGCCGCGCACCCGCCTCACCCCGAGGACACCACCCCCATGGCTCAGCCCGTGCTGGACCGCGCGCTCGCGGTCGCCACCCGTCACGTCCCCGCCGCCGCCCGCCGCGTCGTCCCGACCCGCCGCGCGCTCGCCACCCCGGCCCCCGCGCCCGCCACCCCGGACCTCGCCCCGGCCCCCGCGCCCGCCACCCCGGACCTCGCCCCGGACCTCGCCCCCGCCGCCCCGGACCTCGCGCCGGCCTCGGCACCCGCCGCCCCGGCCTTGGCCCCCGGTCGCGCCTCGGCGTCCCCGCTCCGGTCCCCCGCGGATCCTCGGGACGCCGCCCGATCCGTGGGTGCACAGCGCGAGAACCGGGTGGGAACCAGCGCCCCGACGGCGGCGGACCGGCCCGCGCCGGACGCGGAGCGCGCGCCGGTCGTGCACGTCGGAGCCCCGGCCTACGGCGTGCGGACCGTCGAGGCCCGGCCGGAGTCGGAGTCGGGGATCGCCGTGGCCGCCCGCACCGCCGACGCCATCCGGCTCGGCTTCTCCGTCGCGGTGCCCTCCGTCGGGGCGCTCGCCCGGGTGGCCGCCCTCGTCGAGGACGCCCTCGCCGAGGTCGGCCGCGACCGGTCCGCGGTCCGGGTGCTGCTCGACCTGGAGGTCGTGCTCGCCGGTGACGAGCGCACCGCCCGCCGCAAGCGGTCGCACCTGGAGTACCTCGACGCGCTCGCCGGCCTGTCGTGGGCGCCCGCCGACACCCGCGTCGTCACGACCGCGGACCGGCTCGTCGCCGAGGTCGGCGAGGTGGCCCGGCGCGCGGGCGTCGACGGCGTGGTCCTGCACCCCCTGGCCGGCGGCGCCGAGGTCGAGGCGGAGCTCCGCGCGCTGGTGGCCTGACCTCCGGCGCCCGACCCCGGCCGGCCCCGACGGTGGAAGGTTGTGACGGACACGCCGATGGCGTGTCCGTCACAACCTTCCACCGTGCAGCGGCACCGACACCGACCCAGGGCCCGGGCGAGGGCCCGACCCGGGAGGCCCGGCTCGGGGCCGTCGGCCGTCGGTCGTGACCGTGGCTGTCGGTACGGTGGGCTCCCATGACACGGGTGTGGCAATGGTCGGTCCTGGGCGTGCTGCTGCTGGCCGTGTGGCTGGTCGCGCTCACGGGGGCCGGCGACCCCGAGGTCCGTGCCGGGTTCCTCGGGTACGCGGTGCTGATCCTCCTGCTGGGCGCGGTGCCCGCCGCGCTGCTGGGCGGCCTGGTCGGCGCCGGGGTGCTGGCCGTCGCACGCCGCCTGCCGCCGGCCGGTGACCCCCGCCGCCCCCGCGCCCGGCTCGTCGCCGTCGCGGTCACGGGGGTGGGATCGACCCTCCTGGGCGCGGTCCTCGCCACCGGCGGAGTCGCGGTGGCGTTCGCGCCCGCGGTGCTCGGGTGGTCGGCGCTGCTCGTCGGCCTGCCGCTGACCCTCGCGGCGGCGACCGCCTGGGCGCGCTGGCGCCCGGAGCGGGACCGCCCCCGCCGTCCGGCGCCCGAGGGCACCTACCCCTGATTCCGGGGGTCCGACGTGCGAGGACGCCGGGGTTCCGCGACCCTCGGTCCCATGCTGAACGGCTGGCCGCTCGTCGTCATCGGCGTCGTCGCGGCGGTCGCCGGGCTGGCAGGGGTGCTCGGTCGCCTCGACCGCACGCGGTTCGCGCGGTACAGGCGCCACGGCGAGCCGACCCGGCGCCAGCACATGATCCTGCAGCGGCTCGGCGGGGGGATGTTCGTGCTGGTCGGTGTCGGTCTCGTGATCGCCGGAGTGAACGACCCCTGACGGCCGGGCCGCGTCCGTAGCCTCGGCGCGTGACGAGGCTCCGGCACTGGGCGCTGCTGGGCGTCGTCCTGCCGCTGTGGCTCGCGGTGGTGCGCGCCGCGGGGGTCCTGGGCTGGCACCTCGGCCTTGCGGACTGGCTCGTGCTCGTGGCCTTCTGGACGGCGATCACCCTGGTGCCGGTCCTGGTGCCCTGCCTCGCCGTCGCGCTGCTGGTCGGGGCCGGCGTGCTGGCCGTGGGCCGGCGTCTGCCGCCACCCGGGTCCCGGGCCCGTACGGTCGTCGTTGCGGCGGGCACGCTCGCGGTCGCCGCCGTGGCGACCGTCGGCGGGATGTGGCCCCAGGCGGTGTTCTCCGCGCCCCTCGACCTGGTGCCCGTCCCGCGGGTGCTCGCCGCCGCGGTGGCCGCCGGCGCGCCACTGGTGGTGGCGGCCGTCGTCGCGTGGCGGCGCAGCGACCGCATCACGCCGCTGCCGCCGCTGCCGAGCCCGTGGGAGGACGGCCCGGCGACGTGACCGCCGCCGGGCCGCCCCCGCCGTCAGCCGCCCAGCGTCCCGAGGGCCTGCTCCAGGTCGTCGGCCAGGTCGTCGACGTCCTCCAGCCCCACCGACAGCCGCACCGTCGACTCCGCGATGCCGACCGCAGCGCGCCCGTCGGGGCCGAGCTTGCGGTGCGTCGTCGTCGCCGGGTGCGTGACCAGCGACTTCGCGTCGCCGAGGTTGTTCGAGATGTCCACGACCCGCAGCGCGTCCAGCACGCCGAACGTCAGCGCCTTGGCCTCCGCGGGCGTCGACCCCTCCGGCACGCGCAGGTCGAGCGTCACCACCGTGCCGCCGCCGGACTGCTGCGCGAGCGCGAGGGCGTGCTGCGGGTGCGAGGGCAGGTACGGGTACCGGACCTGCGCGATCACCGGATGCCCCTCCAGCCGGGTCGCCAGCTCCAGCGCGGACGCCGTCTGGTGCCGGACCCGCAGCGACAGCGTCTCCAGGCCCTTGAGCAGCACCCACGCGTTGAACGCCGACAGCGACGGCCCGGTGTTCCGGATCAGCGTCTGCACCGGCCCGTGCACGAACGCGTCGGTGCCGAGGATGGCCCCGCCGAGCACCCGTCCCTGGCCGTCGATGTGCTTGGTCGCCGAGTACACGACCACGTCGGCGCCGAAGTCGAGCGGCCGGGACAGCACGGGCGTCGCGAACACGTTGTCCACGACGACGACCGCGCCCGCGGCGTGCGCGAGCCGGCTGACCGTGGCGATGTCGACCAGGTCCTGCATCGGGTTGGACGGCGTCTCGAAGAACACCACGTCCGCGGGCGTCGACAGGGCCTCCTCCCACTGCGCGGGCACGTGGCCGTCGACGTAGTCGGTGCGCACGCCCCACTTGGCGAGGATCTCGTCGAAGATCACCACCGACGACCCGAACAGCGCGCGCGCCGCGACCACCCGCGAGCCCGACCGGACGAGCGCGGCGAGCGCGGTGAACACCGCCGACATGCCGGACGCCGTGGCGTAGCAGGCCTCGGCGCCCTCGAGCAGCCGGAGCCGCTCCTCGAATGTCGACACCGTCGGGTTGCCGTACCGGGAGTACAGGAACCGGTCGGCCTCGCCCGCGAACGCCGCCTCGGCGTCGGCGGCGCGGGAGTAGACGTAGCCCTGCGTGAGGAACAGCGCCTCGGACGTCTCCTGGAACGGCGTGCGGACGTGGCCGCCGCGCACGGCGAGCGTGTCGGGGCGCAGGGACTCCCGGGGAAGCCGCTCGTCGTGCCAGTCCGCCGGTCCGGGAGCGGCGCTCACGCCTCCCGCCACGGCAGGCCGGCCGCGCGCCAGCCCTGGTGGCCCCGGCGGCCGTCGGGGCCGACGTCGCCCTCGAAGCCGGTGAGCACGTTGTACGCCGGGCCGAGGCCCGCGGCGGTCGCGGTGACCGCGGCGGCGACGGAGCGCACGCCCGACCGGCACAGGAACACCACGGGGCGCGGGTCGTCCGCGGTCACGCCGGCGGCGGCCAGACCGTCGAGGAACGCCGGGTTGGGCCGGCCGAACGCGTCGGTCCACTCGACGAACGCCGTGCGGCCCTCGCCGGCGTCGGCGGTGTCGGGGACGCCGATGGTCTGCCACTCGCCCTCGGTGCGGACGTCCACGAGGACGGCGCGCTCGTCGGTCAGCAGCAGGTCCCAGGCCTCCTGCGGGGTGAGGTCACCCGCGTACGGCGCGGTCACAGCGGGCGCACCGGGGTGCTCGGGGCGGCCGCGGCCGGCAGCACGACGGCCTGCGCGACGATCACGCGCTCCCCGTCGAAGGTGGCGGCGGGCCCGCCGTGCAGCTCGTAACCCTCGGCCAGGGCGGCGCTGACCCGCTCGCAGAACGAGCGGTCGTCGGGCCCCGTCAGCAGGCGGTAGCGCAGGCGGTCGTCGGTGTCGGTCATGCCTCTCCTCCATCGGATCTGGCGGAAGCACCCTCGGCCGGCCCCGGTGGGGGTCCGCGGGTTGCTGCGGCGTCGACGAGCCAGATCTCTCGGCCGCTCTGGATGGTGCGGCGATGCTACGCCATCGCCCGGACCAGGATGACCGCCCGGCCGCGCCCGGGTGAACCCGTGTCGCACCGTGGACCACGGTTGACACCTGCGCGCGGGCCGCCGCATCCTCGGACGAGGTCATGAGCGCCAGCGCGAAGCCCCGGCTCGCTGGCCGGCAACCCTCCCTCCGCGGCGGGGTGCCCCGGGTGACGACCTGGCCGTCCACCGACCGGTGGCCGGCAAGCGCGGGGTCGCCCGGTCGGCGACCGGGCCCCCACCGATCCGCTCGGGGGTAGTCCCATGTCCGTCACCGCCACCACCTCGTGTGCCGAGACCGCCCTGCTGCCCGTCGTCGGCGGGGACACGCGCGTCCCTCTGGTCGACGGCCGGTCCGTGCCGTACGCGAACCTCGACTACGCCGCCTCCGCGCCGGCGCTCGAGTCCGTCGCCGCCCGCGTCGTCGAGGTGCTGCCGCTCTACGCGTCGGTGCACCGCGGCGCCGGCTACCTGTCCCAGGTGTCGACGGCGCTGTACGAGGCGTCCCGCGCGACGGTCGCCCGGTTCGTGGGCGCGCGCCCCGACGACGTCGCGGTGATCACCCGGAACACCACCGACGCCCTGAACCTGCTGGCCGGCTGCGTCCCCGACGGCGGCCGGGTGCTCGTCCTGGACGTCGAGCACCACGCGAACCTGCTGCCCTGGGTGCGCTCGGTCCGGGGCTCCGGCCGCACAGCGACGATCCTGCCGTCGGCGTCGACCGTCGCCGAGACGCTGACGGCGCTGCGCACCGAGCTCGCCCGCCAGCCGTACGCGCTCGTCACGCTGACCGGGGCGTCGAACGTCACGGGCGAGGCGCTGCCGATCGCCTCGGTGGTCGCCCTCGCGCAGGAGGCCGGCGCCCGCGTCGCCGTCGACGGCGCGCAGCTCGTGCCGCACCGGGCGTTCTCGCTCGCGGCCAGCGGCGTCGACTACGTCGCCTTCTCCGGGCACAAGACCTACGCGCCGTTCGGCGCGGGCGCCCTGGTGGGCCGGCGCGACTGGCTCGACGCGGGCACGCCGTACCTGGCCGGCGGCGGCGCCGTCCGCGACGTGCGCACCGACAGGACGCTGTGGCAGCCGGCGCCCGCGCGGCACGAGGGCGGGTCGCCCAACGTGCTCGGCGCCGTCGCGCTGGCGGAGGCGTGCGACGCCCTGGACGCCCTGCCCGCCGGGGCGCTGGTCGAGCACGAGCGCGCGCTGCGCGAGCGCCTGGTCGACGGGCTGGCCGCGATCCCGGGGGCCCGGGTGCTGCGGCTGTGGTCCGACTCGACCGACCCGGTCGGCGTGGTCGCGTTCACGCTCGGCGACCACGACTCCGGCCTGGTGGCCGCCTACCTGTCCGCCGAGCACGGCATCGGCGTGCGGGACGGGCGGTTCTGCGCGCACCCGCTGCTGGCCCGGGTCGGGGTGACGGGCGGGGCGATCCGCGCCTCCGTCGGGGTCGGGACGACCACGGAGACGGTCGACCGGCTGCTCGCCGGGCTGCACGCGTACGTCACCGAGGGTCCTGCGGCGTCCTACGAGGTCGTCGACGGCTGCTGGACGGTGGCGGACGACACCCGGCCCCGGCCCGCCGTGACCGGCATCGACGCGATCGCGGCGACCGCCGCGGCGGCCTGCGGGCCGGCCGTCGAGGACTGAGAACCCGGCGCCGGGCGGCCCGCGCAGGGGGCGGGTCGTCCGGGGCCGCGGGGCGTCGTCAGCGGACGACGACCCCGAGGTGCGCCGCCAGCGCGCCCGCCAGGTCGAGCAGCTGCGCCTGGCTGATCGTCGCGCCCTTCAGGCCGGCGGTGCCGTCGATGCCGGCGAGCTCCGCGCCGCGCAGGTCGACGTCCTTCAGCTGCGCCCGGGTCAGGTCCAGCCGCCCGACCCGGCAGTCCTCCAGCCGGACCCGCGCCGCACGGACGCCCGCGAGGTCGAGGTCGCCGATGGTGCAGCCGACGAGGCGGACGTCCTGCAGCCGGGCGTCGCGCAGGTTGAGGTAGTCGATCTTGCCGCCCTCGACCGTGACCCGGTCCCAGGAGCCGCCGAACGCCTCGAGCGCGCCGAGCCGGCAGCCCTCGAGCGTGACGTCGCGCCACGTGCCCGAGCGGGCGCGGAGCATCCCCGCCCGGCACTCGGCGAGCGTGGTGTCGACGAGGTGGGCGTGGTCGAGCTCCGCCCCATCGAGGTCGCACCCCCGGAGCAGGCACTTGATGAACCGGGCGCTCTCCGCGTCGGCGCCGGCGAGGTCGAGGCCGTCGAGCAGGAGGCGGTCGTAGTCGCCCTCGGGCTCGACAGGGCCGGGGTACGGGTCGAGGAGGTCGGTGCGCGGGGCGGGCATGGGTCCAGCCTCGCACCCCGAACCCGGCTGTGGACGACGGTCGATCGGGGTCCCGGGGCCTCTAGCGTGGTCGGCATGGCGGCGGGAGCGGCGGTGACGCAGGCGGCGCCGGCGCTCGGGACGGCCGAGTGGCTGGCGGAGTTCCTGCTGTCCCCGGGGCCGGCGGCGCTGGCGGCCGTGCTTGCCGCGATGCTGGGTCTTGCCGCGGCGCAGGCACGGATCCGCGCCGACCGGGCAGCGGCTGTGGCGACGAGGAGGCACACCGCGTGGCTCGCGTCACGGGAACGCGAGGGCCAGGAGCGGGACCGTCGCCGGGCGCAGTGGTGGGAGTCGTACACCTGGGTGGTGGAGCGCCTGGACGGCACCGAGGACGAGGCCCTCGGCCCGGTGCCCAAGGCGCTGGCCGCGGCCGCAGACGACCCTGTGCGGTCGGCGCTCGCGACAGTAACGTGGGAGCAGATCACCGAGCCGGAGGGAGCGGGACGATGACCCCCGACCAGCAGCGGTCGAGCAGCGGCGGCCGCCGCCCGGTGAGCCCGGAGTTCGCCGCGGAGGCACGCGAGTACGTCCGGCGGCTGTCGGAGGGCGGCGACCTGTGGCAGCAGGCCGTGGACCGCGACCGCGAGCGACGCGAGCGGCTGGAGGAGGCGACCCGGCACGAGATGGAGATGGAGCGGTTCTGGACCGCCGAGTACGAGCGCCTCACCCGCGGCGGCCCGATCCGGCGGATGCTCCGCGCCCTGTTCACCTAGGCACCCCGCACCCGCCGGACCGCGCCGGCCTCACCCTCGCCCCCGCACCTCCGCCGTCAGGTGCGGCTTCCGGCGCTTCGCGTCCCACGCCGTCACCGACCACGCCGCGTCCCCCGTCGCCGCGACCCGTACCACCGGCGTCGACGGCAGCAGGACCGGCGACGCGAACTCCACGTCCCAGTCGTACGCCTCCCCGCGCCGGGCGCCGACCGCGGCGAGCGCCCGCGCGGCGGTGAGCATCCCGTGCGCGATGGCCCGCGGGAACCCGAGCGCCCGCGCGGTCAGCGGGTGCAGGTGGATGGGGTTGGCGTCGCCCGACACGGCGGCGTACCGGCGGCCCGCCCCGGCGTCGAACGCCCACCGACCGGTGGGCACGGGCGCGACGAACTCCGGGCGGGCGCCGTCCTCCGGCTCCGGCCCGGGCACCCGGACCCCCGGCGCCAGGTAGGTCGACACCCCGCGCCAGGCCGGCGGCTCGTCGGCGGGCGCGCCCGCGCGGCGCACCTCGGCGATCAGCTCGACCTGCGCGCCTTTGCGGTGCGGCCGCAGGTCCTCCGCCCAGGACCGGATGTCCAGCGTGTCCCCGACCCGCAGCGGCGAGTGCTGCTCGACCCGGTTGGCGAGGTGCACGATGCCGAGCGGCGGCATCGGGAAGTCCGGCCGGACGATCAGGGCGATGCCGACCGGGAACGCGAGGACGTGCACGAAGCCCGCGGGCAGCACGTCCGTCGCGGGCTCGCCGACCAGGTGCTGGTAGGCGGTGAGCCGCGCCGGGTCGGGGACGACGCCGCCGAGCCGGTGCTCGACGCGCGGCAGCGCCGGGGCGGCGCGGGGACCCTCACCGTTCGGGGCCCCCGGGATCCCCGGCACCCCGCCCAGCGCCCGCCGCACCGGACCGCCGACCGCCGCACGTCCCGAGGCCAGCCCGGCGCGCGCGTACAGCCCGCCGAGCCCGGGCGACTCCGCGAGCGTCAGCACCCGACGCCGGGCGGCCCCGGCGGACCCGGCCGCGCCGGCTGCCCCAGCGACCCCCGGCGCCCCCGGCCCGCCCGGCTCTGCGTCCCGCTCCCGCGCCTCGACCGCCGTCACCGGCCCACCATGCTCTGCCCGCACACCCGCAGCACCTGCCCGACGACCCCACCCGCCTGCGGCGACGCGAGGAACGCCACGGCCTCCGCCACGTCCACCGGCAGCCCGCCCTGCTGGAGCGACGACAGCCGGCGCGCGACCTGCCGGGTGAGGGCCGGCATCCGCGCGGTCATCTCGGTCTCGATGAACCCGGGGGCGACCGCGTTGGCGGTGCCGCCGAACGCGGCGAGCAGCGGCGCGGTGGCCTGCACCATGCCGATGACCCCGCCCTTGGACGCGGCGTAGTTGCTCTGCCCGCGGTTGCCCGCGATGCCCGACGTCGACGCGAGCGACACGATGCGCGGCGCGTCGGCGAAGTCGCCCGAGGTCAGCAGGGCCTCGTTGATCCGGAGCTGCGCCGCGATGTTCACCGCGATCACCGACTCCCAGCGGTCGGGCGTCATGTTGGCGAGCAGCTTGTCCCGCGTGATGCCGGCGTTGTGCACCATGACGTCGAGCCGCGCGTGCCGCCCGAGCGCGTGCTCGAGGATCCGGGCGCCGGCGTCGTCGGCGGTGACGTCGAGCTGCAGCGCCGTGCCGCGGACCCGGTTGGCGACGGCGGCCAGCGCCTCGCCCGCGGCGGGCACGTCGACGGCCACGACCGTGGCGCCGTCCCGTGCGAGGGTGGTCGCGATGGCCTCGCCGATCCCGCGGGCGGCGCCGGTCACCACGGCGACCCGGCCCTCCAGCGGCCGCTCCCAGTCGGCGGGCAGCGTGCCGGCCGCGGAGTCGACCGGGAGCAGCTGGCCGTCGACGTAGGCCGACCGGGCGGACAGCAGGAACCGGAGCGCGCCGAGGACGGCGGGGGCGGTGACCGGCACGTCGTCGGCCAGGACCACGCCGTTGCCGGTGGCCCCGGCGCGGAGCTCCTTCGCGATCGACCGCAGCGCGCCGTCGACGCCCTGCCGCGCGGCGGCGAGCGCGGGCGCCTGGTCGGGCGTGGCGCCCCGGGACACGGTGACGACGCGGCCGCCCGGCGCGAGCGTCTTGAGCACCGGCGCGAGCGCCAGCAGGGGCTCGGCCAGGTCCCGCGGGTGCGCGACCTCGGTCAGGGCGAGGACGACGGCGGCGAACCGGGTGCCCTCGCCGGCGTGCCGGCGCACGTCCAGGTCCCACCCCTTGTGCTCGGGCGAGGTGCCGGCCAGGAAGTGCGCGAGCGTGTCGGCGTCGCCGCCCTCGCCGAGGACCAGCACCGGGCCGTCGACGAGCGGGGTGCCCGCGCGGTACCGGCGCAGCCGCGCGGGACGGGGGAGGCCGAGCTGCTTCGCGACCTTGGCGGTGAACCCGCTGTTCACCAGGTCCAGGTAGGTGTCGGTCGCCATCACACCGCCTCCAGGATCGCCGCGACCCCCAGGCCGCCCGCGGCGCACACGGACACCAGGGCGCGGACCGGCCGGTCCTCGCCGGCGGCGAGCAGCTCGGCGCGGCGCCGGTGCAGCGTCTTGGCGACCGTCGCCACGATCCGGCCGCCGGTCGCGGCGAACGGGTGCCCGGCCGCCAGCGAGGAGCCGTGCACGTTGAGGCGCTCGCGGTCGACGGTGCCGAGCGCGTCGTCCAGGCCGAGGCGGGACAGGCAGAACTCCTTGTCCTCCCAGGCCGCCAGCGTGGTGAGTAGCGTGGACGCGAAGGCCTCGTGGATCTCCACGTAGTCGAGGTCGCCGAGCCCGAGGCCCTGCCGGGCGAGCAGCCGCGGCACCGCGTACACCGGCGCCATCAGCAGCCCGTCCTCGCCGTGCACGAAGTCGACGGCGGCGGTCTCGGCGTCGACCACGGCGGCGAGCGGGGTCAGCCCCCGGGCGTGCGCCCAGTCCTCGGACGCGAGCAGCACCGCGGACGCGCCGTCGGTGAGCGGCGTCGAGTTGCCGGCGGTCATCGTCGCCGGGGTGTCGAGCCGGGTGCCGAACACCGGCTTCAGCTTCCCGAGCTTCTCCAGCGAGGTGTCCGCGCGCAGGTTCTGGTCGCGGACGAGGCCGCGGTACGGGGTGACGAGGTCGTCGAAGAAGCCGTCCTCGTAGGCGGCGGCGAGGCGCTGGTGGCTGGCGAGCGCGACCTCGTCCTGCGCCTGCCGGGAGATGCCCCACTGCGCGGTGGTGAGCGCCTGGTGCTCGCCCATCGACAGGCCGGTGCGCGGCTCGTCGGTCCGCGGCGTCGCCGGCTTGAGGTCGCCGGGCCGGAGCGCCGACGCCGCCTTGAGCCGCTGCGGGACCGTCTTCGCCCGGGCCAGGGTCAGCAGCGTCCGGCGCAGGCCCTCGCTGACCGCGATCGGCACGTCCGACGCGGAGTCGACGCCGCCCGCGACGCCCGACTCGACCTGGCCGAGCCGGATCTTGTTGGCGATCGACACGACCGCCTCGAGCCCGGTCGCGCACGCCTGCTGCAGGTCGTACGCCGGGGTGCGCGCCGACAGCGGCGAGCCGAGCACGGCCTCGCGGGTGAGGTTGAAGTCGCGGCTGTGCTTGAGCACGGCGCCGGCGACGACCTCGCCCAGCACCTCGTCCTGCAGCCCGTACCGGGCGACGAGCCCGTCGAGCGCGGCCGTGAGCATGTCGAGGTTGCTCACCCGCGCGTACGGCCCGCCGGCCCGCGCGAACGGGATCCGGTTGCCGCCGACCACCACGGCGCGCGTGCCGCCGGTCGTCGTGGCTGCCGTGGGTGAGCTGGGGGTCGCTGCCATCGGGGTCCTCCCGCATCGTCGTCGATCAGGGTGGTGCCGGTCGGGTCCTGCCCGCTGCGGCCGGGGAAAGTTGGGACCTCGGTCCCTTGCAGCAACGGTGCCCGAAACTCACAGTACCTGATACCGTCGGTTCTGTGACCCCGATCACGCGCGCACCGTCGACGGCGACGGACGACGGCCGGTCGACCCGGTGGGAGGACCACCGGGAGGCTCGCCGCGCCGAGCTCGTGCGCGTCGCGCGCAAGGTGGTGCACCACGGCGGCCCGGACGTGTCGATGGACGACATCGCGGCGGCCGCCGGCACGTCGAAGTCGATCGTCTACCGGTACTTCACCGACAAGGACGGCCTGCAGCTCGCGGTCGCCGCGGCAGTGGTCGCCGACATCCGGGACGCCCTGGACGCGGCCGCGGCGGGGGCGGCCGGGCCGCGCGACGCCCTGCGCGGGATGGTCGACACCTACCTGTCGATGATCGAGTCCTCGCCGCACGTGTACGCGTTCGTGACCCGCGGCGGCTCCGTGGGCCACTTCCTCGACTCGGTCACCGAGCTGGTGGCCGAGCCGTTCGTGCGGGCGCTGAAGGAGGGGCCCGGCGCCACGGCCGACCCCGCCGACGCGGCCTGGACGCGGCTGTGGGCCGCCGGCGCCGTCGGGTTCGTGCGGGGCGCGGGGGAGCGCTGGCTCGCGGCGCCCGGCACCCCGGGCGCCGGCCGCGAGGACCGCGAGGACGTCGCCACCCGCGTCGCCGCCTGGCTCTGGGCCGGGCCGGTCGGCGCGCGCACCCGCGAGCAGGCCGGGCGCACCGAGCCGGCACCGCACCGAGACCAGCAGCACCCGTCCGCCGACTGATTCACCCGAACCGTGCGCCGACGGCGACGCACCGACCCAGGGGAGACCGCATGACGACCACCGCACCGACCCCGGCCACCACCCCCGGCCCGGCGGTGACGACCCCGACCGCGACCGTCCGGCCCACCGGCGCCGGGCACCCGCACGGCCGGAAGCACACGGACCCGCGCGTGGACGTGCCCCGGCTGACCGACGTGCTGCTCGGCCGGTACGCCGACCTGCGCCGCGGCGCGCGCGACGTGGTCGCGCAGCCGCGGTTCCAGCGCGTCGAGGGGCTGCCCGTCCCCGAGCACCGGGCCCGGGTGCTCGACCAGCTCCGCACCCTCGCGGCCGAGGGCGACGTCCTGCGCGCCTTCCCCGCGCGGCTCGGCGGCGCCGACGACCACGGCGGCAGCCTGGCCCGGTTCGAGGAGCTGGTCGCGGCGGACCCGTCGCTGCAGATCAAGGCCGGCGTGCAGTGGGGCCTGTACGCGTCCGCGATCCTGCACCTCGGCACCGAGCGGCACCACGACCGGCTGCTGCCCGGCGCGATGTCGGTCGACGTGCCCGGCGCGTTCGCGATGACGGAGACCGGGCACGGCTCGGACGTCGCCAGCATCGGCACCACCGCGACCTACGACCCCGCCACCGAGGAGTTCGTGCTCCACACGCCGTTCCGGGCGGCGTGGAAGGACTACCTCGGCAACGCGGGCCAGCACGGCACGGCGGCCGTGGTGTTCGCGCAGCTGGTGTCGCAGGGCCCGGAGGACCCGCGACCGGTGAACCACGGGGTGCACGCGTTCCACGTGCCCATCCGGGACGCCGCGACGGGGGAGTTCCTGCCGGGCGTCGGCGGTGAGGACGACGGTCTCAAGGGCGGGCTGAACGGCATCGACAACGGCCGGCTGTGGTTCGACCACGTGCGGGTCCCGCGGGCCGACCTGCTCGACCGGTACGGCTCCGTCGCCGCGGACGGCACGTACTCGTCCCCGATCGCCAGCCCGGGACGCCGGTTCTTCACCATGCTCGGCACGCTCGTGCAGGGGCGGGTCTCACTCGACGGCGCGGCGGTGAACGCCGCCAAGCTCGGCCTGGTCGTCGCGGTGACCTACGGCAACCAGCGCCGGCAGTTCGCCGGGGCGTCCCCGACGGACGAGGTGGTCCTGCTCGACTACGGCGAGCACCGCCGCCGGCTGCTGCCGCTGCTCGCCGAGACCTACGCCGCGACGTTCGCGCACGAGCACCTGCTCGCCGCGTTCGACGACGTGTTCTCCGGCCGGGACGACACCCCGGACTCCCGGGAGGAGCTCGAGACCCTGGCGGCGGCGCTCAAGCCGACGTCGACCTGGCACGCGCTGCGGACCCTGCAGACGTGCCGGGAGGCGTGCGGCGGCGCGGGCTTCCTCACCGCCAACCGGCTGACCTCGCTGCGCGCCGACCTCGACGTGTACGTGACGTTCGAGGGCGACAACACCGTGCTCTACCAGCTCGTCGGCAAGCGGCTGCTCGCCCGGTACGCCGCGCAGGTCGGCGGCGACCCGGCCGTCATGGCCCGGCTGGTGGCGGGCAAGGCGGCGGACGCCGCGCTGCACCGGATGCCGCTGGCCCGCGCCGTGCAGACCCTGGTCGACGCCGGCGACGCGCGCCGGTCGGCCGGTCAGCTCCGCGACCCGCACACCCAGCGGGACCTCCTGGCCGACCGGGTGGCGACGATGGTGGCGGAGCTCGCCCAGGCGCTGCGCCCGGCCCGGCGCGCCACCCCCGAGGTCGCGGCGGAGCTGTTCGACGCGCACCAGCACGAGCTCGTCGAGGCCGCCCGCGCGCACGCCGAGCTGCTGCAGTGGGAGGCGTTCACCCGGGCGCTCGACGCGGTGCCGGACGCCGGCACCCGCCAGGTGCTCACCCGGCTGCGGGACCTGTTCGGGCTCACCGTCATCGAGCGGAACCTCGCCTGGTACCTGGTGAACGGGCGGCTGTCCGCCGGCCGGGCGCGCACGGTGACGTCATACATCGAGCGGCTGCTGGTCCGGCTGCGGCCGCACGCGCAGGACCTGGTCGACGCGTTCGGGTACGCCCCGGAGCACGTGCGCGCCGAGATCGCGTCGGGGGCGGAGGCCGAGCGGCAGGCGGAGGCGCGCGAGGCGCAGCGCGCGGCGAGGGCGTCGGGGACGGAGCCGGTGCCGGAGCCGAAGCCGGCGCGCTGACGCGGGGCGGGGCGGGGGTCGGCCCCGGGGCCAGCCCTGCCCACGGTGGAAGGTTCTGCCGGACACGCCCGGGGCGTGTCCGGCAGAATCTTCCACTCGAGGGTCGTTCCCGGGGCTCAGGACACCGGGAGCTGCGGGACCGCCGCCAGCAGCCGGCGGGTGTACGCCTCCTGCGGGTCCGCCAGCAGCGACGCCGTCGGCCCCTCCTCGACGACCCGCCCGTGGTGCAGCACGACGGTCCGCTCGCACAGCCGCCCGACGATGGCGATGTCGTGCGACACCAGCACCAGCGTCAGCCCCTGCTCCGCGGCGAGCCGCTGCAGCAGGTCGACGACCTGCCCGCGCACGGACACGTCGAGCGCCGACACCGGCTCGTCGGCGACGAGCACCGACGGCCGGGGCGCCAGGGCCCGCGCGATCGCGATGCGCTGCCGCTGGCCGCCGGAGAACTGCGCCGGGTAGCGGGACGCCACGTCGGGGTCCAGTCCGACGGCTGCCAGCACCTCGGCGACGCGCTCCCGGTGGTCACCCGGGACCCTGAGCGAACGCAGCGGCTCCGCGACGACGGCGCCGACCCGCATGCGCGGGTCCAGCGAGGACCGCGGGTCCTGGAACACCGGCTGGACGTCGGCGCGGAGCCGGCGGAGCAGGCCGCGGTCGCGGCGCGCCAGGGGCTCGCCGCGGTACCGGACCTCGCCGGCGGTGGGGGAGTCGAGCGCGAGCAGCTGGCGTAGCAGGGTCGACTTCCCGGAGCCGGACTCGCCGACGATGCCGACGCTGCGGCCGGCCTCGACGCGCACGGAGACGCCGTCGAGCGCGCGGGTGGTGCCGAAGGTGCGGACCACGTCGACGGCCTCGAGCACGGGCGCGGCGGGGGCGTCCGGCGCGCCGGCCGGGGTCGGGACGGTCGCGGTCATCGGGCCGCCTCCCCGTCTGTCGCCGGCAGCGTTGCATGCACCGCACCCGCGGCACCCGCCGCGGGCCCGCCGCCCGGCAGCCCCGTCACGGCCCGCGCCGCCCCGACGAGCTCCCGCGTGTACGCGGCCTCGCCCCCGGCCAGCGCCGCGGCGACCGAGGTGTGCTCGACCACCCGGCCGTCGCGCATGACCACCAGGTCCCGCGCGACGCGGGCGACCACGGGCAGGTCGTGCGTGACGAAGACGAGCGCGACGCCGGTCCGGTCGACGAGGTCGTCGAGCAGGTCGAGCACCTCGGCCTGGACGGTCACGTCGAGCGCGGTCGTCGGCTCGTCCGCCAGCAGCACACGCGGCTCGCAGGCGAGCGCCATCGCCAGGGCGACCCGCTGCCGCTGCCCGCCGGACAGCTGCCACGGGTAGGAGCCGAGGATGCGCTCGGTGTCGTCGAGGTGCACGAGCCGGGCCAGCCGGGCCGCCTCGTCCCGCGCCGCCGCGCCGCGCAGCCCCCGGTGCAGCCGCAGCGGGCCGGTGATCTGCCGGCCGACGGTCATCAGCGGGTCGAGCGCGGTCAGCGGCTCCTGGAACACCATCGCGACCTGCCCGCCGCGGACCCGGGCGAGCCGCCGCGGGGGCAGGGTCAGCAGGTCCTCGCCGTCGAGCAGGACGCGGCCGGTGGCCCGCATCCCCTCGGGCAGCAGGCCGAGCACGGCCAGGGCGGTCATCGACTTGCCGGAGCCCGACTCGCCGACGACGCCGAGCCGGCCGCCGGCGTCCAACGACCAGGAGACGCCGTCGAGGATCCGGCGCCCGGTCGAGGTGGTGACGGTCAGGTCCTCCACGGACAGCAGGGCGGTCATCGGTCCCCCCTCAGGTTGGGGTCGGTGCGCTCGCGGACGCCGTCGCCGAGCAGGTTCAGCCCGAGGACGGCGACCACGATCGCGACGCCGGGCAGGACCGCGCCCCACGGCTGGACGAGCATGGTCGACTGCGCCTCCTGGAGCAGCCGGCCCCAGGACGCGTTGGGGGGCGGGGCGCCTAGGCCGAGGTAGGAGAGCGACGCCTCGGCGAGCACCGCGCCGCCGCCGAGCAGCATCAGCTGCACCAGCAGGGTCGGCCAGACGTTCGGCACGACGTGCCGCAGCACGGTGCCCCACCAGCCGGTGCCCGCGGCGTGCGCGGCCGTGACGTAGTCCTCGCGCAGCACCCGGGCGACGTTGACCCGGGTGACCCGCGCGATGACGGCGGACCCGGAGATGCCGATGGCCCAGATCGCCGACGACAGGGAGGCCCCGCGCACCGTGACGATGAGCATGGCGAGCAGCAGCGTGGGGAAGGCGATGAGCAGGTCGACCGCCGAGAGCAGTGTGACGTCGACCCAGCGCCGGGTGGCGCCGGCGAGCACGCCGACCGCGACGCCGAGCACCCCGGCGACGAGCATCGAGGCGACCGCGACGACCAGGGCGTTGCCCGCGCCGGTCATCAGCTGGGACAGCAGGTCGCGGCCGAGGCGGTCGGTGCCGCCCCAGTGCGCGGCGCTCGGGCCGGCCAGGCGTTCGCCGGAGCCGGTGTCGTCGAGGGCGTAGGGGGTCCAGAACAGCGACACCAGACCGACCAGGGCGACGAGGCCGACCAGGACGGCGCCGACGACGAGCGACGGGGGCAGGCGGCGGGCGCCGCGGGCGCGCCCGGTCGCGGGGGTCTCCGGCGTGGCGCCGGGCGCCTCGACGCCCCGCGCGACCGGGGTGGTGGTCGTGAGCTCGCCGGTCATGCCGTCACCTCCGCCGTCCGCAGCCGCGGGTCGATGGCGCGCTGCCCGAGGTCGACCAGCGCGTTCATGATCAGCACGATCGCGGTCAGCCCCAGCACGAGCGCCTGCACCACCGGCAGGTCGCGGGAGGTCACCGAGTCGAGCAGCAGCGTGCCCAGCCCGGGCAGGGCGAACACGTTCTCGATCACGACGGCGCCGAGCAGCGAGGTCGCCAGCTCGATGCCGAGGATCGACACGACGGGCACGGCCGCGTTCCGCAGCCCGTGCCGCGCCAGCGCGTGCCACCGGCCGTAGCCGAGGGACCGCGCGGTGCGCAGGTAGTCCTGGTCCAGCACGTCGAGGGTCGCGGACCGCACGTACCGGACCATGACCGCCGACATGGCGATCGCCACGGTCACCACCGGCAGCACCAGCGACCGCACCGCGGCGGCGGGGTCGTCCCAGCCGGTGCGCGGGAAGCCGCCGGCCGGCAGCCACCGGGCCTGCAGGGCGAGCACGAGCACGAGCAGCACGCCCACCCAGAACACCGGCACCGCGACGCCGAGCTGGGAGACGGCCGACACCGCGACTCCGACCGGCCCGCGCCGGTGCACCGCGGCGATCACGCCGAGGGGGACCGACACGAGCACGGCCAGGACGAACGCGGACAGGCTGAGCGGCACCGTGATGGGCAGCTTCTGCGTGATGAGGTCGGCCACGGGGAGCCGCGACACGAACGACGTGCCGAGGTCCCCGCGGACGATCTGCCCGAGCCACTGCACGTACTGCGTCACCACCGGCTGGTCCGTCCCGAGCTCCGAGCGGAGCTGGTCGAGCTGGTCCGTGGTGGTGCCCACGCCCAGGGTGGCGCCCGCGGCGTCGCCCGGCAGCAGCCGGAGCACGACGAACACGACCACACTGGCCAGGACGAGGGAGATCAGCAGGGCGCCGATCCGCAGCAGTGCAGCACGCACGGTGTCAGGACTCCCGGACGATGTCGGCGACGTAGAACGACTCGGTCACCTGGTCGACGGGGAAGCCGGTCACGTCGGAGCGGGCGACGCGGATCTGCGGGTCTAGGTACAGCCAGGCGGACGCCGCCTCCTCGCCGATGGTCTCGTTGACCTGCTTCAGCAGGTCGACCTGCTCGGCCTCGGTGCTCGCCTCGTCGGCCTGGGCGACCCACTCCTGCACCTGCGGGTTGTCGTAGCCCCAGTAGAAGTCGGGGTTCGCGTACCAGAGCACGTCGCGCGGGTTCACGTGGCCCATGAGGGTCGTCTCGAAGTCGTGGTCCGTGTAGACCTTCTGGTACCAGGTGGCGTCGTCGATCGGGTTCGGGGTCAGCGTGACGCCCACGGCGGCGAGGTTCTTGGTGAGCAGCGCGAGGATCGCCTCGGTGGTGTCGTCCGGGATGTAGTCCACGGAGATCTCCAGGTCGGTGACGCCGGCCTCGTCGAGGAGCGCCTGCGCGGCCTCCGGGTCGAAGCCGTGCACGTCGGCCTGGTCGACGAACCACGGGTCCGTCGGCGGGACCATCGAGCCGATGACCTGGCCGTAGCCGTCCCAGACCGCCGACAGGATCGCGTCGCGGTCGATCGCCTTGTAGAGCGCCTGGCGGACGCGGACGTCGCTGAACGGCGCCTCGCGGTCGTTGAACGCCCAGAGCTGCTTGGTGGTCGACGTGCCCTCGGTGATCGTGAAGTCCGGGTTGTCCTCGAACTGCACGAGCTGGTCCGGGGAGTCCTCCGCGATGACCAGGTCCAGGTCGCCGGTGAGCAGCGCGTTGTTCAGCGCGGTGGTGTCCTGGAAGAACCGGAATGTGACCCCGGCGTTCTTCGCGGGCTCGCCCCAGTAGCCGTCGAACTTCTCGATCGTCAGGTGGTCGCCCTGCACCCACTCGACGAACCGGTAGGGCCCGGTGCCGTTGTCGCTGGTGAGCTCGGTGTCGCCGTCCTTCACGATCGTGACGGAGGCGAGGTAGAACGTCAGACCCTGCGACGGGCGGGACAGGTCGAGCTCGACGGTGGCGTCGTCGACCGCGGTGACCTGCTGGATGACGAGCAGGTCGCTCTTGCGGGCGGACTTCGACTCCGGGCCGATCGCCTCGGAGATGCTCCACACCACGTCGTCCGCGGTCAGCGGCGTGCCGTCGTGGAAGGTCACGTCCGGCTGCAGGTGGAACGTGTACGTCAGGCCGTCCTCCGACACGTCCCAGGACTCGGCGAGCGTCGGGATGACCTGCCCGTCGACGTCCACCGAGGTCAGGCCCTCGAACACGTTGCGGGTCATCGTCTGCGAGACGCCGGACGAGCCGCCGACGTTGCGGACGAGCCCGGTGGGCTCGTTGGTGGAGCCGATGACGATCTCGGCCGAGGCGTCGGGCGTGCCCGAGGCTGCGGACGAGTCGCCGCCGGAGCCCGAGCCGGAGCCGCAGGCGGCCAGCGCCAGGGCGGCGGCGACGGCCAGGGCGGCGCCGAGCGGGGCGCGGCGGGAGCGACGGGTGCTCACGGGGGTGTCCTTCCGGGAGGGCCGCGCGGCGGTGTGCCGCGCGAGGGGGATGGGCGTGCGTCCGGGCGCCGGGCGGGCTGCCCGCGGCCGGGTGCGTGCGTCGGCGCCGCGGCTCCCCGATGGACCGGAACCAGACCGGTGGGTCGGGAATTCCCGGGACGGGGTGGCGCGACGGCGCGTGGGGGCGGAGCGGGCTCCGGGCGGCGGTGCCGGCGCGGGTGCGGCGGCTCGCCGGGCGCGTCAGGGACGCGCGGGCGTCAGGGACGCGGGGCGCTCAGCGACGACAACAGCACGCGGCGGTCGACGCGGGTCGACAGGCGCGGGTGCGTGCGGGGGTGGTCGTGTGGCGCATGATGCGGATGACTGTAGCAACAACCGACCGCGCGTCGGGACGGGCGGTCCGGCATGCGGGCGCACGGGTCGGTGCGCGCGGGTCGGTCAGGACGGGTTGCAGAGCGCCGCGATCGTCTCCAGCAGGCCGACGTCCGGCCGCCACGGTTCCAGGTTCCAGGTGGCCTTGTCGGGCGCGCCGATCAGGTGGCAGGTGAGCTGGTCGCGGACGTTCTGCGCGTCCGCCTCGGGCTCGGCGGCGACCAGCGCGGACCACACCGCCTCCTCGGCGGCCAGGCTGCCGCGGCGCGCCCACGCGGCGGGCTCGACGGCGAGCGACCGGCCGCCCTCGTCGGCCAGGTCGCGCCAGGTCGCGTCGAGCACGGCCGTCGCCGCGAACGTCGCGGTCACCGTGCCGCCCGCCGCGCCTGACCCGGCGGCGCCCTCCGCGAGCCAGGTGGTCGTGCCGTCCTCGGCGGTGCGGACCCGGACGGTGCGGCCGGCAGGGTCGTCCAGCAGCGGGGCGGTGAGCCCGGCCAGCACCGCCCCGTCGGCGCCGCGGACCACCGCGGACAGGTCGTCGAGGACGTCGATCGTGCCGCCCTCCGGGGGCGCGAGCGTCGCGACGGTGACCAGCGTCGCGGCGGCGTCGTCGGCCGGGACGGCGACCGCCAGCAGCACGGCGTCGTCCTCCGCGGGAGTCGACGTGGGCGGGCCGCCCGGGGCCAGCACGGACAGCGTGACGGTGCCCGAGGCCACGGGGGTGCCGTCGGCACGGACGGCGGCCGCGTCGGGGGAGGCCCCGCCGTCGGGGGAGGACGCGGTGGTGGCCGGCGCGGGCGCGGTCGGACCCGGGGCACGGTCCGCGGTGCACCCGGCGAGCAGCAGCGACCCGAGCAGGGCGGCGGCCGGCAGGGCCAGGAGGGCGCGTCGCGTCACCGCGCCATTGTGGCGGCAGGCGCGCGGTCCGGTCGCCGGGCGCGCGTGCCGGCGGCCCCCGGCGCGCGGGTAACCTGGGTCACGTCTGCCGATGCCCGCCCGCCGCCGCCGGCCCGGTCCCCCGACCGCCGCGCAGCGGGCCCCCAGCCCGAGGGATTCGATGACCAGCACGACGCCCGCCTCGCAGCGCCCCGCCGAGCCGACCTCGGGCCACGTGTCCGACACCGTCGACGCCGCCGCGGCCACCCCCGACCAGGAGCAGCCGTTCGCGGAGCTCGGCCTCAAGCCGGACGAGTACCAGCGGATCCGCGACATCCTCGGCCGCCGCCCCACGGCCGCCGAGCTGGCCATGTACTCCGTCATGTGGTCGGAGCACTGCTCGTACAAGTCGAGCAAGACCCACCTGCGCAAGTTCGGCGAGCGCGTCACGCCGGAGATGACCGAGCACCTGCTCGTCGGCATCGGCGAGAACGCCGGCGTCGTCGACATCGGCGACGGCTGGGCCGTGACGTTCAAGGTCGAGTCGCACAACCACCCGTCGTACGTCGAGCCGTACCAGGGCGCCGCGACCGGCGTCGGCGGCATCGTCCGCGACATCATCTCGATGGGCGCGCGCCCGGTCGCGGTCATGGACCAGCTGCGGTTCGGCGCCGTGGACCACCCCGACACCGCCCGCGTGGTGCACGGCGTCGTCTCCGGCGTCGGCGGGTACGGCAACTCGCTCGGCCTGCCGAACATCGGCGGCGAGCTCGTCTTCGACGCCTCCTACCAGGGCAACCCGCTGGTCAACGCGCTCTGCCTCGGCGTGCTGCGGCACGAGGACATCCACCTGGCCAACGCCTCGGGCGTGGGCAACAAGGTCGTGCTGTTCGGCGCGCGCACCGGCGGCGACGGCATCGGCGGCGCCTCGATCCTGGCCTCGGAGACCTTCGACGACACCAAGCCGTCGAAGCGCCCGAGCGTCCAGGTCGGCGACCCGTTCATGGAGAAGGTGCTCATCGAGTGCTGCCTGGAGCTGTACGCGGCCCGCGTGGTCGAGGGCATCCAGGACCTCGGCGCCGCCGGCATCTCCTGCGCCACCTCGGAGCTCGCGTCCAACGGCGACGGCGGCATGCACGTCGACCTCGAGAACGTGCTGCTGCGCGACCCCACCCTGACCGCCGGCGAGATCCTCATGTCGGAGTCGCAGGAGCGGATGATGGCGGTCGTCACGCCGGAGAAGCTCGACGAGTTCCTGGCGATCACCGGCAAGTGGGACGTCGAGACCGCCGTGATCGGCGAGGTCACCGGCACCGGCCGCCTCACGATCGACCACCACGGGCAGCGGATCGTCGACGTCGACCCGAAGACGGTCGCGCACGAGGGCCCGGTCTACGACCGCCCGTACTCCCGCCCGGAGTGGCAGGACGGCCTGGTCGCGGACTCCGTCAGCACGCCCGAGGGCGCGCGGCGGTACGCCCGCCCGGAGGGCGGCCCCGCGCTGCGGGCCACCGTGCTGGCGCTGCTCGCGTCGCCGAACCTCGCGTCGAAGGCGTGGGTCACCGACCAGTACGACCGGTTCGTGCAGGGCAACACCGCCCTCGCGCAGCCCGACGACGCCGGCGTGGTCCGCGTCGACGAGTCGACCGGCCTGGGCGTCGCGCTCGCGACCGACGCGAACGGCCGGTACGCCAAGCTCGACCCGTACGCCGGCGCGCAGCTCGCGCTCGCCGAGGCGTACCGGAACGTCGCCGCCTCGGGCGCCAAGCCGCTGGCCGTCACCGACTGCCTCAACTTCGGCAGCCCCGAGGACCCCGCGTCGATGTGGCAGCTCGTGCAGGCGATCGAGGGCCTCGCCGACGCCTGCGCGGTGCTCGGGACCCCGGTCACCGGCGGCAACGTCTCGCTCTACAACGGCACCGGCGAGCCCGGCAAGATCGACTCCGCCATCCACCCGACGCCGGTCGTCGGCGTGCTCGGCGTGATCGACGACGTCGCGGAGGCCACGCCGTCCGGCTGGACCACCGCGGGCCAGTCGGTCTACCTGCTCGGCACGACCCGCGGGGAGCTCGACGGCTCGGCGTGGGCCGACGTCGCGCACGCCCAACTCGGCGGCACCCCGCCGCGCGTCGACCTGGAGGCCGAGCGGAAGCTCGCGACCGTGCTGGTCCGGGCGTCGCGGGACGACCTGGTCGACGCCGCGCACGACCTGTCCGAGGGCGGGCTCGCGCAGGCGCTCGTCGAGTCCTCGCTGCGGTACGGCGTCGGCGTGCAGGTCGACCTCGCCGGGCTGTGCGAGCGCGACGGCGTCACGCCGTTCGAGGCGCTGTTCTCGGAGTCGACGGCCCGCGCGGTCGTCGCGGTGCCGCGGTCCGAGACCGTGCGGTTCGAGGACCTCTGCACCGCGCAGGGCGTCCCGGCGCTGGCGATCGGCGTCACGGCCGAGACCTGCAGCCCCGGCGCGGGCGCCCCGACGCAGGACGCGCCGGAGCAGCACGTGCACGCGCCGGCCGTCGAGGTCACGGGCCTGTTCACGCTCCCGCTGGCCGAGGCCCGCGCGGCGCACGAGGCCACCCTCCCGCGCCACTTCGGCTGACGCCGAGCGGGCGGCGGCCCGGGGGTCGTCGGCGGCAGCAACCCGGCGCCCGCGGCGCCACCCCGGGCCGCCCGGCCCACCGGCGGATGGATCCACTCGAGCCGACACGCGCGGGCGAGTCAGCTCGAGTGGATCCATCCGCCGGACGGGTGGGCGCAGGGCGGTGCGGGGTGCGCGCGAAAAGGGCTCGCGCGCACCGTGCGGGGGTTCCTACCGTCGTGGGCATGTCCACTCTCGGAGCCGGGTTCCCGGGCGCCGCGGGACGCGTGGTGCGCGTCGACCGCGGGGCCGTGCTCGTGCTGCCCGCGGACGCCGGCGGGGCGGGGGCCACGACCGGCGAGGCGGCGGGCCTCACGGCCGGCGACGCGGCGGGGGTGTCGACCGGTTCCGCCGCAGCCGGTGCCGATCCCGTGCGGGTGCCGCTGCCGGGCGAGGGGCTGGTGCCGCTGCTCGACGCCGACGGCGCCCCCGGGGACGCGGTGCCGCCCGCGGTGGGCGACCACGCCGTGCTGGGCGTCGGCCCGGACGGCGCCCCGCTGCTCGTCGGCCTCCGCCCGCGCCGCACCGCGGTGGTCCGGGACGGCGCCGACCGCACCTCCCGCGCCCAGGTGCTCGCCGCGAACGTCGACGTCGTGCTCGTCGTCGAGCACCTGGACCCCGACCCGAGCCCCGGGCGCGTCGAGCGGCTGCTGACCCTGGCCTGGCGGTCGGGGGCGACGCCGGTCGTGGTGCTGACCAAGGCCGACCTCGTGCCGGACCCGGACGGCATGGCCGACGAGGTGCGGGCGCTCGCGATCGGCGCCGACGTGCACGCGGTCAGCGTCGCGGCCGGGACGGGGCTGGAGCCGGTGCGCGCCCTGCTGGGGCCCGGGCGGACGCTCGTGGTCGTGGGGCCGTCGGGCGCGGGGAAGTCGACGCTGGTGAACGCGCTGGCCGGCACGGACGTGATGGCGACCGGCGACCGCCGGGCCGACGGGCGCGGGCGGCACACCACCGTGCACCGGGAGCTCGTGCCGCTCGCCGGTGGCGCCTGCCTCATCGACACCCCGGGACTGCGCGGCGTCGGGCTGGTCGCGGACGCCGCGGCGCTGGACGCGACGTTCGCGGACGTGGCCGACCTCGCCGGCGGCTGCCGGTTCGCCGACTGCGCGCACCGCACCGAGCCGGGCTGCGCGGTGCTCGCGGCCGTCGAGGACGGCACGCTGCCCGCGCGGCGGCTCGACTCCTGGCGGCGGCTGGCCCGGGAGGCGGCCTACCAGGAGCGCCGTGCGGACGCGGCGCTGGCGGCGGCGGAGCGCAACCGCGTGCGGCGCGCGACGGTGGCGTACCACCGCCTCCAGCAGGGCCGCCCGACGCGCTGACCCGGTGAGGTCACCGGGTGGGGTCGTCACGACCCGGTGAGGTCGGCACAACCCGGTGAGGTCGTCACAAACGAGTGCCGACCTCGCCACGATGGGACGACCTCGCCGGCGCCACCAGCGCGCCGGGTGCCGGCCGCCCGCCGTCAGCCCGCCCGCACCGCCAGCACGATGATCGCGCCCACCGCGGCCAGCCCGGCCGCCGCGGACCCGAGCGCACCCCACAGGGCGGCGCGCGAGGCGCGCGGGCGGGGCTCGGTCGAGGGCACGTCGGTCGTGGTGGGCTCGGCGGGGGTGCGGCTCATGGGCGTCGATCCTGCCACGGGCCTCCGGGCCTCCGGGCCTCCGGGCCTCCGGGCCCCCTGGCCGCCTCCGGGCCCCCTGGCCTCCGGGCCTCCAGGGCCCCCGGGCGCCCAGTCCCACGGGAGCGACGGGTGCGCGCCGTCGCGACCGGGGATGATGGGCCGCATGCCTCCCCGCCGCCGCACCGACCCCGCGGTCGGCCGGGCCGCCGTCGCCGCCTGGCGCGCGGACCCGACCGACGTGGCCGCCCGCCGCACCGCCGTCCGGTTCACGCTGGAGGAGCTCGCCGACGTCGCCCCGGGCCACACCGTCGAGGTCCGGGTCCCGCCGGACGGCGCCGTCCAGGCCGTCGAGGGCCCGCGGCACACCCGCGGCACCCCGCCGAACGTCGTGGAGACGGACCCGCAGACCTGGCTCGCCCTCGCGACGGGCGCGGAGTCGTGGCACGAGGCGCTGGCCGCGGGCCGGGTGCACGCCTCGGGCGAGCGCGCCGACCTGGCGGACTGGCTCCCGCTCCAGGCCACCCGCACCCGGCTCTAGTCGCCGAGGTCGTCGGTTCCGGCCGGACGAGGGGTGGCGCAACCGCCGACCTCGGGCGCAACCGCCGACCTCGGGGGCGGCGGCTAGCGGGAGAGGACGACCGTGGCGCCGCGCTCCGCGCGGAGGGTGCCGGAGGTGGCCGCGGCGAGGGCCGCGTCGAAGGCGCCCAGAGCGGGCGGCGGGATCAGGAGCGTGAACCGGGCCTCCGCGCCGTACGCGACGTCCTCCAGGGAGCCCTCGTGCGCCTCCGCCCAGTCCCGCAGCACCCCGTGCAGCCGGCCGGCGTCGGCGTGCGGGGCGTCGACCGTCACCCGCACCGCGGCGCTGCGCCGGACCAGCCGCGCGCGGTCCAGTGCCTCGGAGGTGGCCGTCGAGTACGCCCGCACCAGGCCGCCCGCGCCGAGCAGCACCCCGCCGAAGTACCGGGACACGACCGCGACCAGGTCGGTGAGCTCCCGGCGGCGCAGCACCTCGAGCATCGGGACGCCCGCGGTGCCGGAGGGCTCGCCGTCGTCGGTCGAGCGCTGCTGCTCGGCGAGCGGCCCCACCGACAGCGCGACGCAGTGGTGCCGGGCGTCCCAGTACCGCTTGCGCACGGCGGCGACGACGGCGTCCGCCTCCGCCACCGAGGAGACCGGCTGCACCAGGGCGAGGAACCGGGACTTCTTGATCACGAGCTCGTGCTCGACGGCCGCGGCGATGGTGGACGGGTACCGCGGCGCGGGGTCGGCGGCGGGGGAGGGCATCGGCCCGAGCCTAGGCCGTCGCCCCGGAGGACCTAGGATCTGCGGGTGGCCGACACGACGGAACCCGGGCGACCCGACGACGAGCGGGGCGCCGACGCCCCCGCCCCGAGCGAGCCCGCGGTCGCGCCCGACGCCGCGGGGGCCCCGGAGCCGGTCACGCCCGCGACCGAGCCGGCGCCCGGCGCCGAGACGGCCCCCGACCCCGCGGCACCCACGGAGCCCGCGGTCGCGCCGGTGCCCGACGAGGACGTGCTGGCCCGCGTCGCCGAGCCCGCGCGCGTCCGCCGCGCGCCGAAGATCGGCGCGTTCATCACGGCCGGCGTCCTGCTCGGGGCGCTGATCGGGTTCGTGCTCGCGCAGGTGGCCGCCTCGGGGAGCGGGCTCGCCGAGTCCGACCCGCAGGCGTTCATCGGCTTCCTGGGCGGCCAGGGCGGTGCCCGGGCGGTCTCGGCCTTCATCGGCGCGATCGTCGGGGGGTTCGCCGGGGCGCTCGCCGCGCTCGTCGCGGACCGGCGCAGCCGCCGGCGCTGACCACCGGCCGGCCCGCGGGGAACCGCCGCCGGCACGGCTGCCCGGCCCCGCCGACCCGGGACCGACGTCCCGGTCGCGGGACGGGGCTGCGCGTGGCATGTGTCACCATGGAGTCGTGGCCCCCCGCGGAGACGGCAAGCTCAACCACGACCTCCTGCCGAACGAGAAGGGACCCCAGGACGCGTGCGGCGTGTTCGGGGTCTGGGCTCCCGGCGAGGAGGTCGCCAAGCTCACCTACTTCGGCCTGTACGCGCTGCAGCACCGCGGCCAGGAGTCGGCGGGCATCGCGACGTCGAACGGCGAGCAGCTGCTCGTCTACAAGGACATGGGCCTGGTGTCCCAGGTCTTCGACGAGACGGCGCTGAACGCCCTGCACGGCCACATCGCCGTCGGGCACGCGCGGTACTCGACGACCGGCGGCAGCACGTGGGAGAACGCGCAGCCGACCCTCGGCGCGACGGCCGGCGGCACGGTCGCGCTGGCCCACAACGGCAACCTGACGAACACGGCCGAGCTGGTCGACCTGGTCGCGGAGCGGTACGGCGCGCAGCGGCGCGGCGAGCTCGCGCGCGGCAACACCACGGACACCGCGCTGGTGACGGCGCTGTTCGCGGGCGACCAGGACCACACGCTCGAGGCCACCGCGATGGAGGTGCTCCCGCGGCTGCGCGGCGCGTTCAGCCTGGTGTGGATGGACGAGCACACGCTGTACGCGGCCCGCGACCCGCAGGGCGTGCGCCCGCTGGTGCTCGGCCGGCTGGAGCGCGGCTGGGTCGTCGCGAGCGAGACCCCGGCGCTCGACATCGTCGGCGCGTCCTTCGTCCGGGAGATCGAGCCGGGCGAGCTCGTCGCGATCGACGCGGACGGCCTGCGCACCCAGCGGTTCACCGAGAAGCAGCAGCGCGCGGGCTGCGTGTTCGAGTACGTCTACCTGGCCCGCCCGGACACCACGATCGCCGGCCGCTCCGTGCACGCCGCGCGCGTCGAGATGGGCCGCCGCCTGGCGAAGGAGCACCCGGTCGAGGCCGACCTGGTCATCCCGGTGCCCGAGTCCGGCACCCCGGCGGCGGTCGGCTACGCGCAGGCGTCCGGGATCCCGTTCGGCCAGGGCCTGACCAAGAACGCCTACGTCGGCCGGACGTTCATCCAGCCGTCGCAGACGCTGCGCCAGCTCGGCATCCGGCTCAAGCTCAACCCGCTGCGCGAGGTGATCCGCGGCAAGCGGCTGGTCGTCGTGGACGACTCGATCGTGCGCGGCAACACCCAGCGCGCGCTGATCCGGATGCTCCGCGAGGCGGGCGCCGCCGAGGTGCACGTGCGGATCAGCAGCCCGCCGGTGAAGTGGCCGTGCTTCTACGGCATCGACTTCGCCTCCCGGGCGGAGCTGATCGCGAACGGCCTCGCGGTCGAGGAGATCGGGTCCTCGCTGGGCGCCGACTCGCTCGGCTACATCTCCATGGACGGCATGATCGCCGCCACCGAGCAGCCCGCGGCGCAGCTGTGCACCGCGTGCTTCACCGGGAAGTACCCCATCGAGCTGCCGTCGCAGGACCGGCTCGGCAAGCACCTGCTGGAGCAGAACGAGCTGCCGCTCGGCGCTCCGGAGGACGGACTCGCCACCCTGGTTCCCGGGACCGGTGGCTCGAACGCGCTGGAGCACCCGTGACCGAGGGCATCACCTACGCCGCCGCCGGCGTCGACACCGAGGCGGGCGACAAGGCCGTCGAGCTGATGAAGGACGCCGTCCGCGCGACCCACGGGCCGCAGGTGCTGGGCGGGGTCGGCGGCTTCGCCGGGCTGTTCGACGCCTCGGCGCTCGTCGGCTACCGGCGCCCGCTGCTCGCGACCTCGACCGACGGCGTCGGCACCAAGGTCGCGATCGCGCAGGCGATGGACGTGCACGACACGATCGGGTTCGACCTGGTCGGCATGGTCGTCGACGACATCGTCGTGGTGGGCGCGAAGCCGCTGTTCATGACCGACTACATCGCGTGCGGCCGGGTCGTCCCGGAGCGCATCGCCGACGTCGTCCGCGGCATCGCGGCGGCCTGCTCGGTCGCCGGCACCGCCCTGGTGGGCGGCGAGACCGCGGAGCACCCGGGCCTGCTGGGCCCCGACGAGTACGACGTGGCCGGCGCCGCGACCGGCGTGGTCGAGGCGGACGCGCTGCTCGGCCCGGAGCGGGTGCGGGCGGGCGACGTGCTGGTGGCGCTCGGGTCGAGCGGCCTGCACTCCAACGGCTACTCGCTGGTGCGCCGGGTCGTCGCGCACGCCGGCTGGTCGCTCGACCGGCACGTGCCGGAGCTCGGACGCACGCTCGGCGAGGAGCTGCTGGAGCCGACCCGCGTCTACGCCTCCGACTGCCTCGCGCTGGTCGAGCGCGCGGGCGGCGCGGTGCACGCGTTCAGCCACGTGACCGGCGGCGGGCTCGCGGCCAACGTCGCGCGGGTGCTGCCCGCCGGCCTGGTCGCGGACGTGCCGCGCGGGTCCTGGACGCTGCCGCCGGTGTTCTCGCTGGTGCAGGCCGCGGGCGCGGTCCCGTGGACGGACCTGGAGCGGACGCTCAACCTGGGCGTGGGCATGGTCGCGATCGTCGACGCCGCGGGCGCGGACGCGGTCGAGCGGCACGCGGCGGAGCTCGGGTTGACGGCGTGGCGGCTCGGCGAGGTGCGGGACCTCACGGCGGCGGACGCCGAGGGCGGCCCGGACCTGGTGGCGGGCACCAAGGGCGTGCAGGGCGGCGCGGTGCGGCTCAGCGGGGAGTACCGCACGGCCTGAGGCGGCCGCGAGGACCGCGCGGCCTGAGGCGGGCGCGCCGGTCCTCGTGCGGAGTCCGCCATCGGCGCGGACGCCGCTCGGCGTCCGCCGACGTGGGCCGCGGCGCGGCGCCACCGGTCAGCGCGCCCCGGCGCAGCTGGGGGCAGCGCCTGCCGGCGTGGAACCGCGCCGCGCCTGCCGACGCGTGCCGGGGCAGCGCACGAGCCGGGTCCGCTTGCGACCGTCGACTGACGGTGCGAGGAGACCCGGCTCGTCGTGCTGGTGGGCCGCTGTGTCTCAGCGGCGGGGCCGGTGCCATGCGGGGTGGCTGCCGACCCGGGTATTCAGCGCTCGTCCGCCCAGCGAGGGGGGTAGTCGTCACCCTCGTCGTCGGAGTCCTGTCGGCTGTCGGTGACGAGGTCGTTCCGGTGGCCGGTGAGCTCCTGCTCCAGCGCCCGGTAGTTGGTGTCGGGGCTGAAGTACTTCAGCTCCCGAGCCACCTTCGTCTGCTTAGCCTTCTGACGGCCGCGCCCCATGGCATCGACCCCCTCTAACGTGGAAGCGGGGCGGCTCCGTGCTCACACGTGCGGCCCCGGGATGCTGAATAGTCTGTTCGTGTCGCAACGGTACATGGTCCCGCGGCATTCCGACCACTCGCCCGGGAGCGGGTCCGCGCCGCCGGAGCCCGCGCGGGTGGGCCGGCCGCTGTCGCGCGGCGTCGGGCGCCGCCCCCGCCACGGCGCCCGACGTGCGCCGACGAGGTGGCGACCGGCGGGCGCGTGCGTAGGACCCAGGTCCGGGTGCACGGACCGGGTCGGGTGTGATCTTCGCCACTGGCGAACGCGCGCCGGCGTCGGGACGATGGGGAGCGTGGTGTCGCCGTGAGCGCGCCGCCCGGGACGCCGACTGGGACGAACGACCCGGTGGGCGGGCTCCGGGCGGGGCAGTCACGACGCCGTCCACCCGGACGGGTGAGGTGAGCGGACGTGGGGACCGCCCGTTCGGAGCACGGTGTCGACGCGCAGTCATGTCGACTTCGACCTAGAGTGTCCTCATAGTTACCACTTGTCCCGGAATGGGACGTTGGTACTAGTTGTCGGAAGTTCGCACGTGACACCGTCGTCACGGTGGGGGCGCAAGGGGGGTCGAGCGCGAATGACGTCACCGATGCCGAGCCAGCCCGGCTCCGTCCGGGCAGCGGTACCGATGGCCATGTTCCTGTCTGTCATGACGACGGGTCACCCGACCGGTCGTCGCCACGAGGGCACCCCGGAGGTCTGACGTGTCTGCCCCCCACACCGAGAACGAGATCCTGCTGACGCCGTCGGAGGTCGCGACCCTGTTCCGGGTCGACCCCAAGACGGTCACCCGCTGGGCGAAGTCCGGCAAGCTGTCGTCGATCCGCACCCTGGGCGGTCACCGGCGCTACCGCGAGACCGAGGTGCGCGAGCTCCTCGGCGGCGTCCCGGGTCAGCGCGGCGACGACGTCTGACGTCGTCGCGTCGGGCCTGACGCCTCGCGGCGGCGGGCCCGGTCGTCCGGCCACCGCCCACCGTCCCGGTCGCGCCGTGCCGCGATGTCCGATCGCCGCCGGTGCGCGCCCGCCTGACGGGCGCAGGATGGTGCCATGACCGAGATCGCCACCGCCGTCCCGCCGCGCGCGACAGCCGCCGCGGAGCCGCTCGACCCCGCCGCGCCGCTGCTCGCCGCCGTGCTCCCGTCGCCGGCCGGCGGGCTCGCGGTGCTGCTGACCGAGGACGGCGTCGTGCGCGCCGCCGGCTTCGGCCCGGTGCCCGCGATGGCTGCGCGCCTGCCCCTGGACCTGGCGGCGCGCGGGCACGAGCTGCTCGAGCCCGCAGCCCTCGCCGCCCGCGGCGCCGGCCCCGCGCTGGTCGCCGACGCGGCGGCCCGCTACCTCGACGGCGAGGTGGGAGCCCTCGACACGGTGCCCGTCGCGCAGCCCGGCGGTCCGTTCCAGCAGCGGGCGTGGGCGGCGATGCGCGCGATCGCGCCGGGGTCGACCGCCACGTACGCGGAGCTCGCCGCCGCGGCCGGCAGCCCGACCGCGGTGCGCGCAGCCGGTTCGGCGTGCGCGCGCAACCTGGTGGCGCCGTTCGTGCCGTGCCACCGGGTGCTGCGCAGCGGCGGGACGCTCGGCGGCTACTACTACGGGCTCGACACCAAGCGGGCGCTGCTGGCGCACGAGGCGCGCGGCTGACGCCCGGCGCGGGCGGCCCGGGTCGACCCGCCCGCGCGAGGTGCTCCGCCCCGCGCGGGCGGAGGTCAGCGCCGGACGGCGAGCACGACCACGAGGGCCAGCGCCCCCACGGCGCCGGCGAGGATGCCGCGCGCCCGGTTCTTGTTGGCCGGGTCGGCGGCCGGGTCCGTGCCGACCGCGTCGCGCCAGATCTTCTCCGCGGCGGCCCGGGCGTCGGCGACCTGCCGCTTCGGGCTCAGCCGCTCGGCGAGCGCGTCGGCCGTGCCGGCCAGCTCGGCGCGGGTCAGCAGGACCTCCGCCTCGAGGGCGGTGATCGTCGGCTTCGGCGTGGGGGAGTCGCTCATCGGCTCAGGCCCTCCTTGACGGACTTCTGCACGGTCGCGGCGTCCTGCTTCAGACCCGCGACGGCCTTCTCGGGCGTCGGCGGGGTGCCCTTCTGCAGGCTCTTCACCCCGACGAGCGCGAGCACGCCGGTGATGATCGCGAGCGCGACGAGCACGATCAGCGCGGCGAGCCACGGCGCCAGGCCCTCGCTGATCGCGAGGATCACCGTGGTGACCAGCACCGCGAACGTGAAGAACCCGAAGAACGCGGCGCCCGCGAGCAGCCCGATCCCGATCCCCGCGGCCTTGGCCTTCTGCGCGAGCTCGGCCTTGGCCAGGTCGATCTCCGCGCGCACCAGCCGGGCGGCCTGCTCGCTGAGCCGGCTGATGAGCTGGCCGATCGACTGCTGGTCCGGGCCGGACCCGCTGCCCGATGTCGTCGTCATCCGGTGCTCCTTCGTGGACGGGAGGCGTTCGGCCCCAGTCTGGCCCGTCCGCGTGATCTCCGCAGGTGGGACGGGCCGGGTGTGCCCCGTGCTGGGTGGTGCGGGTCAGTCGGCCCAGGGGTGGACGAGGTCGGCGTCGCGCGCCGGGCCGGGCGGCGGGGGCGTCGGTCGCACGCGCTCGGGGAGCCGGCTGCGACCCCAGGCCGCGAGCCCGGCGGCGGCGCCGATCAGCACCACCCCGACGATCACGGCCGCGAGCCAGAGCTCGACCACGTGCGCGAGGCCGACGACGGCAGCGGTGACGAGCAGCGCCAGGCCGAAGACCGTGAGCAGCAGCGCCCCGGCGAACGCGATCGCGCTCGGCCGGACCTCCACCGCCCGCGCCCGCACCGAGCGGGTCACCGCGTCGATCTCCGCCTGCACCGAGCGCCGGACGCGGTCCTCGACCTGCTCGATGCGCTCACGGGTCTTCTCGGCCAGCGGCTCCGCCAGCCGGCCGAACAGGCTCCGCCGCGGCTCGTCGGCGTCGGTCACGGTGCCCTCCTCGTCAGGACCCGGAGCCGCACCGCGTCCTCGCGGCGGCTCCCGGTTCCACCTGGTTCGCCCGGTGTGACCACCCTAGTCACCGCGGGACGTCCCGGCCGGTCCACCTGCGCGGCGTGCCGCCGGGCGTACGGTGCCCCCGTGGTCGGACGCGTCGTGCGGGTGGCTCTCGTCGTGGACGAGGCGCTGTCGCGCGCCGCGCTGGCGCTCGGCCTCGAGACGGACCCGCGGCTCGCCGTGGTGCACCGGCTCGCGGGTCGGGTCGAGGCGCTCGACCGGGTCGAGCCGCGCACCGTCGACGTGCTGGTCGTCGAGGACACGCTGGCGGACGGGACCGGCGTCGAGGTCGGCCTGCGGCTCCAGGAGCGCGACCCCGACCTCGCGGTGCTGCTGCTGTCGGGCGGCGACGCCTCGGGCGTGGTGCTGGCGCTGCGGGACCGTGCGCCCCGGCCGTGGAGCCACGTGTCCCGACGGGCGTGCCCCGACCCGGGTGCGCTCGCGCGCGCGGTGGTCGCGGCGGCGGACGGGCTCGCGGTGGTCGGCCCCGGCGACGCCGCGGCGGCGCCCGGCAGGGGCCTCGGGCTGACCGCCGCGCAGGACGGGGTGCTCGCGCTCGTCGCCCAGGGCCTGTCGAACCGGGCGGTGGCGCAGGCGCTCGGGCTGTCGCCGCGGTCGGTGGAGAACCACCTGGCGGCCGTCTACCGCGTGCTCGGCGCCACCGGCCCGGACGTCAGCCCGCGCGTGCTGGCGGCGCTGGCGTACCGCACGGGCCCCGCGCGGCGTGCGGCAGGATGAGCCGCGGCCCGCACCAGCCGCGACGAGCCGACCCGGAGGACCCCACGAGCACGCCCCCCGTCCCCCCGCCCGCGCCCCGACCGGCGCACCACCGCGCGGGCCTCGCGCTGCTCGTCGCGGCGGGCGGCGCCCTGGGCTCGCTCGGCCGGTACGGGCTGTCCCGCGCGTTGCCCCCGCAGGACGGCTGGCCGGTCGGCACGCTGACCGCGAACCTCACGGGGGCGTTCCTGCTGGGCGTGCTGCTCGAGGTCTTGGGCCGCCGCGGGCCCGAGACGCCGGGTGTGCAGCGGGTGCGGCTCGCGCTCGGCACGGGCGTCCTCGGCGGCTACACCACGTTCAGCTCGCTGGCGCTGGAGACCGAGCGGCTGCTCGCGTCCGGGGCCGTCGGGACCGCCCTGGGGTACGCGGCGGTGTCCCTCGTCGCCGGCGTGCTGTGCGCGGCGGCCGGCGTGGCGGCGGTGGCGGCGCTCGCGGGCCGGGGCGCGCCGCCGCCGCCCGGGGGTGCGCGGTGACCGACGCCCTGCTCGTCGCGGTCCTGGGCGGCCTCGGCGCCGCGACCCGGTTCTGGGTGGACGGCGCCATCCGGGCCCGCGGTCGCACGGTGCTGCCCGTGGCCACCATCGCGATCAACGTCACCGGGTCGCTGCTCATCGGCCTGGTCGCGGGGGCGCACCTCTACCTGGGCCTGCCCGCGACGTGGCAGCTGCTGCTGGCGACCGGCTTCTGCGGCGGGTACACGACGTTCTCCGCGGCGGCGGTCGAGACCGTCCGGCTGGCGCAGGCCGGCGAACGGGCCCGCGCGGTGGCCAACCTCCTCGGCACGACGGTGCTCACGGTCGCGGCCGCCGCGGCCGGGCTGGCGCTCACCGCCGTGTGGGCCGGTTGACCCACTTGCCACGGGTCGTCCCGGTTTGCGAGGGTCGTCGGGGACCGCGCCGCCGCGCGTGACCGCTCGGCCGCTCCGGTCGGGTCCTCCGACCGGAAGGACACGGCGTTGAGCGAGACCTTCGTGGCGCCCGGCGAGCCGATCGACCTCGACAACTGCGCGCGCGAACCCATCCACATCCCCGGTTCGGTGCAGCCGCGCGGGGTCCTCCTGGTGGTCCAGGACGACGGCGGCGTCGTCCTGCAGGCCTCCGAGAACGTCGCGTCCGTGCTCGGCCGACCCGTCGACACCGTGCTGGGCGCGCCGCTCGGCGACGTCCTGGGGGTGCCGGCCGCCCGCGTGGTCCTCGAGCAGCTCGCCGCGGTGCCCGACCACCGGACCCGCAACCCGGGGCTGGTCGAGATCGCGACCGCGGACGGGAGCGTCCAGCTCGACGTCGTCGTGCACCGCCCGCCGCCGGCGACGCTCGCCGACCCCGGCCCGGTGTTCGTCGTCGAGCTCGAGCCGGCCGACGGCCCGCGGCCGCTGACCTACGGCACGACCTACGAGAGCGTCCGCGACGCGATCGCCGACCTGAACCGCGCCGGCGAGCTCACCGAGCTGTACGACATCGCGGCCCGGCACGTGCGCCGGCTGACCGGCTTCGACCGCGTGATGATCTACCGGTTCGACGCCGAGTACAACGGTGAGGTCGTCGCCGAGGCGAGGCGCCGCGACCTGGAGTCGTTCCTCGGGCTGCACTACCCGGCCTCCGACATCCCGGCGCAGGCGCGGGCGATGTACGAGAAGAGCTGGATCCGGCTCATCTCCGACGTCGAGTACACGCCGGTGCCGGTCGTGCCGACCGCCGACCCGCTGTCGGGCCGGCCGCTCGACCTGACCTACGCGACGCTGCGCTCCGTCTCGCCGATCCACTGCGAGTACCTGCGGAACATGGGCGTACGGGCGTCGATGTCGATCTCGCTGCTCCGCGACGGGAAGCTCTGGGGCATGGTGGCCTGCCACCACTACTCCGGCCCGCACGCGCCGTCCTACGGGGTGCGCGCGGCGGCCGAGTTCCTCGGCGTCGCCCTGTCCGCCCGCCTGGTCGCGCAGGTCGAGGAGGACGCCCTGGCGGAGAGCCGCCGGGCGTCCGGCGTGCTGGCCCGCCTGGTCGGCGCCAGCCGCGACGAGGAGGTGCGGCTGGCGCAGGCGCTGACCCGGACCGACGACCTGCTGACCCTCGTCCCCGCCGACGGCGTGGTGGTCAGCGTCGGCGCGGACGTGCTGACCCGGGGCCGGGTGCCCGACGGCGAGGCCTGCCGGAAGATCGCGGCGTGGGCGTCCTCCGCGGACGAGGTGCTCGCCACGGATCGGCTGCCCGAGGAGCCGGGCGCGCCCGACGTGCCCGGGATCGCCGGCGCGGTCGCGGTGGCCCTGCCCGACGGCGGGACGGTCGTCTGGCTACGCGGCGAGGTCGTGCGCACCGTCGACTGGGGCGGCGACCCGCACCACAAGATGATCGCGGTGCCGGAGGGCGACGGGGTGCGGCTCGGCCCGCGGCAGTCGTTCGACCTGTGGCGCGAGCAGGTCCGCGGGCGCTCGCTGCCGTGGGACGACCAGCACGTGCAGAACGCGGCCGACCTGCGGACGTACCTCGTGGAGGCGCTGTTCCGCCGCGGGCGGGCCGAGGTCAACGCCGCGCGCGCGATCCAGCGGACCCTGCTGCCCACGTCGCTCCCGCTGCTGCCGGGCTGGTCGGTGGACGCGCGGTACGAGCCCGCCGGGACCGGGCAGGTCGGCGGCGACTGGTACGACGTGCTGCGGCTGGCCGACGGGCGGCTCGCGCTCACCATCGGCGACGTCACGGGCCACGGCCTCGCGACGGCGGCGGCGATGGGGCAGCTGCGCAACGCCACGCGCGCCTACCTGCTGGACGCCGCACCGCCCGCCGTGGTGCTGTCGCGGGTCGCCGCGCTCGCGCGGTGGACCCTGCCGGGGCAGATGGCGACCATGGCGGTCGCCCTGCTCGACCCCGCGACCGGCGAGGTGGAGTACTCCGGGGCGGGGCACCTGCCGCCGCTCGTGGTGCGCGCGCACGGGTCCGCGGCGTGGGAGCCCGTGCTGGGCTCGCCGCTGATCGGCCTGCTCGCGGGGGAGCCCGCCGCGGGCCGGACGACGCTCGCGCCCGGCGACGCGCTGCTGCTGTTCACGGACGGGGTGATCGAGCGGCGGCGGGAGTCGCTGCGCGACGCCCTCGCCCGGACGGCCGAGGCGGTCGGCCGCCCGGTGCCGGGGGACCTGGACGCGCTCGTGGCGCGGCTGCGGGACCCGGCGTCGGACGACGACGCGACGGTGGTGCTGCTGGCGCGCGACTGACGCGCGCGGATCAGCCGCCCAGCAGGTCCGCGAAGGACGGGGCGCCGGCGAACGGGTCCTGCGGCCCGCGCGGCCCGCGGGCGGCGACGGTCGTGGCGAGCTCGGCGCCGGCGCGGCGGATGCGCGCGGGCAGCGGGCTCGGCTCGTCGGCGGTGGCGCCGGCGGCCCAGTCGTCGGTCGCGGCGAACACCGAGGTCGTGGCGACGTCGGCCCGCAGGTAGGTGAACAGCGGGCGGATCGAGTACTCGAGGGCCAGGGAGTGCCGGGCGGTGCCGCCGGTCGCGCCGAGCAGCACGGGCAGGCCCACCAGCGAGTCCTTGTCGAGGATGTCGACGAACGACTTGAACAGGCCCGAGTAGGTCGTCGTGAACAGCGGGGTGACCGCGATGAGCGCGTCGGCGCCGGTCACGGCCTCGATCACCTCGGCCAGCGCGGGGCTGGGCACGCCGGTCAGCATCGCGTTGACGATGTCGTGCGCGTGGTCGCGCAGCTCGACGACGCGGACCTCCGGGCGCTGCCCGCGGTCGGCGAGCTCGGTCGCGGTCGCCTCGGCGAGGCGGTCGGCGAGCAGACGGGTCGAGGACGGCTGGCCGAGGCCGGCCGACAGCGCGACGATCGAGCGCTGGGTCATGGCGTGCTCCTTCGGAGGTCCTGCTGGGGTGGTGCGCGGGGTGGTGCGGGGCGTCGGGTGGAAGGTCCGGCCGGCCACGCCGACGGCGTGTCGGTCAGAACCTTCCACCCGACGGGGTTGTTCCTCCGGTCAGAGGCCGAACGCGGCGCCCTGCCGGGCGGTGACCGCGTCGGCGGCCGCGGCGTCGTCCTCGGCCGTCTTCCCGGTCCAGTGGTCCGCGGCGGCGACGGTCTGCTCGTGCACCTGGCCGGCGGAGCGGGCCTTCGCGACGCGCTCGGCGTGCGTGGGCGGGCCGGACGGGACGTCGGCGGGGCGGTCGGACTCCATCTCCTTGCGGAGCACCGGGACGACCTCGCCACCCAGGATGTCGAGCTGCTCGAAGACGGTCTTGAGCGGCAGGCCCGCGTGGTCGATGAGGAACAGCTGGCGCTGGTAGTGGCCGACGTCGTGCCGCATGGCGGCGTACCGGTCGATGACCTGCTGCGGCGAGCCGACGGTCAGCGGCGTCTGCGCGGAGAAGTCCTCCAGCGACGGGCCGTGGCCGTAGACCGGCGCGTTGTCGAAGTACGGCCGGAACTCGTCCACGGCGTCCTGCGAGTTCTTCCGCATGAACACCTGACCGCCGAGGCCGACGATCGCCTGGTCCGCGCGGCCGTGGCCGTAGTGCTCGAACCGCTGCCGGTAGAACTGCACCATCTGCTTGGTGTGGCTCATCGGCCAGAAGATGTTGTTGTGGAAGAAGCCGTCGCCGTAGTAAGCGGCCTGCTCGGCGATCTCGGGGCTGCGGATCGAGCCGTGCCACACGAACGGCGGGACGCCGTCCAGCGGCCGCGGGGTCGAGGTGAAGCCCTGCAGCGGGGTGCGGAACTTGCCCTCCCAGTCGACGACCTCCTCCTCCCAGAGGCGGCGGAGCAGGGCGTAGTTCTCGATCGCCAGCGGGATGCCCTGGCGGATGTCCTGGCCGAACCACGGGTAGACGGGGCCGGTGTTGCCGCGGCCCATCATGAGGTCCATCCGGCCGTCGGAGATGACCTGGAGCATCGCGTACTCCTCCGCCAGCCGGACCGGGTCGTTCGTGGTGATGAGGGTCGTGGCGGTCGACAGCACGATGTTCTTGGTGCGCCCGGCGAGGTAGCCGAGCATCGTGGTCGGGGACGACGCGACGAACGGCGGGTTGTGGTGCTCGCCGGTCGCGAAGACGTCGAGACCGACCTCCTCCGCGTGCTCGGCGATCGCGAGGATCGACCGGACGCGCTCGGTGTCGTCGGGCGCGCGGCCCGTGCGGGGGTCAGGCGTGATGTCGCTGACCGTGAAGACTCCGAACTGCATCTCGCGCTCCTCAAGTCGATGCGTTTGCATGTACTTGCGCCCCAACGAGGGCGCGCGCCGATCTATTCCGCGCCGCCGGGACCGTCGTCCCCGACCCGGTGCCCCTGCGCATCGGGGCAGGTCAGCGCGTCGGGGCGCCGTTCTCGGCCGGGGCCCGCCGGCTCGCCCGCCGCGTCACCAGGTGCAGCACCAGCCCGACCGCGAGCAGCACCCCGGCGAGCGCCCAGTGCCGCGCCTCCTGCTGGGTCAGCAGGACGACGCAGGTGACGACGGCGAGCACCGGCAGCGCGGTCCAGGCCCGGAAGTGCGGGTGGTCGACCCGGTCCCGGCGCAGGACGAGCACGGCCACGTTGGTGCTGAGGAAGACGAACAGCAGCAGCAGGACGACCGTCGACGCCAGGTCGACGAGCTCGCCGGTGGCGGCCAGCACCATCGCGACGACCGTGGTGACGACGATCGCGACCCACGGGGTGCGGCGGCCGGGCAGCACCCGCCCGAGCACCGGAGGCAGCAGGCCCTCCTGCGCCATGCCGTAGGTGAGCCGGCTGGCCATGATCATCGTCAGCAGCGCGCCGTTCGCGACCGCGACCAGCGCCACCGCGGAGAAGATCTCGAGGGGGACGCCGCCGGCCGCGCGCACGACCTCCAGGAGCGGTCCGCTGGAGGCGGCGAGGTCCTCGGGCGCGACGACCGCCGGGGCGACGAGCCCCACCAGCAGGTAGACCACGCCCGCGGCGAGCAGGGCCCCGAACAGCGCGCGCGGGTAGACGCGGCGGACGTCGGTGACCTCCTCGGCCAGGTTGGCGGAGGTCTCGAACCCGACGAACGAGTAGAACGCGATCAGCGCCCCGCCCAGGATCGCCGCGGCCCACGACGTCTCGGCGGGCAGCTCCAGCACCCGGCCGGGGTCGCCGTCGCCGCGGCCGAGGACGACGGCGCCCAGGATCACGACGAGGACCAGGCCGGACAGCTCGATCGACGTCATGACGACGTTCGCGCGCAGCGACTCCTGGATGCCGCGCATGTTCAGCGCCGCCACCAGGGCGAGGAACACGATCGCCGTGAGCACCGGCGGCAGGTCGAGGAACACCGAGAGGTAGTCGCCGCCGAACGCCAGCGCGAGGCCGGCCGCGGAGGTGACGCCCGCCGCGAGCATGCAGAAGCCGACGAGGAACGACACCAGCGGGCTGCCGAAAGCGCGCTGCGCGAACACCGCGGACCCACCGGCCTTCGGGTACTTGGTGACGAGCTCGGCGTACGAGGCCGCCGTCAGCAGGGCCATGCCCAGCGCGACCAGCAGCGGCAGCCAGATGGCGCCGCCCGCCTCGGCGCCGAGCTCGCCGACCAGCGCGTACACGCCCGCGCCGAGCACGTCGCCGAGGATGAACAGGAACAGCAGGGGACCGGTCACGGCCCGGCGGAGGCCGGGGGACTTCTCGGTGGCGGTGTCGGTGGTCACCGGGCCGAGTATCGGCGCGCTCGTGCGGTCGCGCGCGGCGAGCCCGGCGCGCTGCCCGGCGCCGAGCGAGCAGCCGACGTGCCGAGCGAGCAACCCGGGGCCACCCCCTCGACGCGTCGGTTGCTCCCTCGACGCGGCGGTCGCCGCTCGGCCCGGCGGTCGCCGACTCCGCGGGTCGCGGGTGTGAGCAGGGGCACACGCCAGGTGTGGAGGGCTCAGAGGGTCGCGCGCGTTGTCGATGGTGGACGTGCGGGCCCGGCCCGCCGTCCCGCCCGGGGGACCGGGCGACGCCGCGTGACGAGACCGCGGTAGCAGGTGCCCGTGCCCGCGGGCCGGCGCCGACCGCACCACCACCCCGCACCACCGCGCGCCGCGCTCGCCGCGGCAGTCCGCGGGGGCGACGTCGCCCCCGCGCCACCGGCCCGCCGCCGGCGCCGCCGGTCATCGCAGCACCGCACGACCGGGCGCCCGCGCGCGCCCGCACGCAGGGGGATCCGCATGTCCGCACCGACCCGCGCCCGCAGGGGCGCCGCTCTCGTCGCCGCGCTGGCGACGGTCCTCGCGCTCGCCGCACCGGCCGCCGCCGTGTCCGCCCCGACCAGCACCGACGGCTTCCGTCTCGGCGCGCACGTCGACCGCGGCTCCGCCCCCGACGCCGCGGCGGCCGTCGCGGGGTTCGAGGACGCGCTCGGTCGCCGGCTCGACGTGCACCGCTGGTACAGCCGGTGGGACGACGCCCAGCCCGCGGGCCCGGTCGCGGACTCCGTCGCCCGGGGCCGCACCCCGCTGCTGTCGATCTGGCCGAAGCGCCTCGACGGCTCGGTGGTCCCGTGGTCGGCGATCGCGTCCGGCGCCGTCGACGGCGACATCCGCCGGCAGGCCGCGGGCGTCGCCGCCCTGGGCGTCCCGGTGTACCTGACGCTGCACCACGAGGCCGACATCGCGCAGGGCTGGGGCACCCCGGCGGAGTTCCGGGCGGCCTGGCGGCACTACGTGCAGGTGTTCCGCGACGCGGGCGTGCGGGACGTGCGCTGGACCTGGGTGGTGACGCCGGGCAGCTTCGGGTCGGCGCCGTCGACCGCGGGCGCGGAGGCGTTCTACCCGGGGGACGACGTCGTGGACCGGGTGGGGCTGGACGCCTACAACTGGTACGGCTGCGCCCCGGGCAAGCCGGCTGGGTGGCGGTCGCTCGCCGAGGTGGCCGGTCCGTTCCGGCGGTGGGCGGAGGCGCGCGGCAAGCAGGCGGTGCTGGCGGAGTTCGGCACCGCCGCCGACCCCGCGGACCCCGCGCGGCGCGCCACCTGGCTGACCGAGGCGGTCGCGTACCTCGGCGCCTGGCCGGGGCTCGACGTGGCGTCGTCGTTCGAGGGGACGGGCACCTGCCCGTGGGCGGTGGCGGGCTCGGAGCCGGCGCGCGCCGCCTATGCCGCCGCGGTCGCCCGGCCGGTGGCGAACGCCGGGCCGACCGCGGACCTGCGCCCGTCCGCCCGGGTCGGACCGGCGCCGCTCGCGGTCACGTTCGACCTCGCGCGCAGCACGGGCGGCGGCGCCGCGACGGGTGGCGGCGTCACGCGGTGGACCCTCGCCCTCGGCGACGGCACGACCCGCACCGGCACCGGGCAGCCCGGCGTCGTCACGCACACCTACGCCGCGGGCACGGTGACCGCCCGGCTGACGGTCACGGACGCCGCGGGCCGCACCGCCACCGACGCCCGGACGCTCGTGGTCGCCGCGCCACCGGTGGTCACCGGCGCCGAGAGCGGCGTCACCGGTACCGCGGCCCGGGTGCGCGCCTGGGCGGATCCCGCCGGCCTGGCCGGGACGGTCCGCATCGCCTGGGGTCCCGAGGGCGGGGCCGAGACCGGCCGCGTCGAGCGCCCGCTCGCAGCGTCGGCCGCCGCGCAGGAGGTCGCCCACGACCTCGTCGGCCTGGTCCCGGGCACCCGGTACCGGTGGACGGCCACCGCGACGACGGCGGCGGGCAGCACCACGCTGACCAGGACGTTCGACACTCCGGGGCCGCCGACGGTGCGGGCGCTCGCGGCCACGGGCGTCACTCGCACGGGCGCCACCGCGCAGCTGCGGGTGCACCCGCGCGGCCTCGACACGACGGTGCGCGTGGAGTGGGGAGCGGGCTGGTCCTCGCGGAGCGTCGAGGTGCCGTTCCCCGCCGCGTCCTGGGAGCGCGCGGGCACGGTCGACCTCACGGGTCTCGCGCCGGGGACGACCTACCGGTTCCGCGTGGTGGCGACGAACGCGGCGGGCACCACGGTCGGGCCGGAGCAGGTGCTGACCACGTCCGGGTGAGGCCCATTCACCCGCCGCGCCACCCGATCGGCCTATCAAGCCGGTCGGGCGGGACGCAATCGTGACCGTCTTGTGACCTGAGTCACCTCGTCGTGCGCTGACCTGCGCCGACGCCGGTCGGCTGACGCGCCGCGAGAGTTTGCTTTGATCGCGAATGTCCGAAATGCGAATGTGGCGCCGTCGCGGAATGCGGTTGCCGGGTTCGCGAGGTCGCGCCCTCCTGTGTTGCATGCCGTCAACACGACATTCGTGGCGACGTCGTCGCTGCAGGGGGGACGGATGATGGTGGGTGCGCTGCAGCATGCCCGAAAGCTGGTCGCGGGAGCGACCGCGGCGATCCTGGCGTCGGGAGCGATGGTCTTCGCCCCGACGGCCGCACAGGCGGCACCAGGGGACGCCAGCGCCACGAGCGTGGCGATCAACCTCAACGCGGGCATCTCCATCCCGCCGCTGGTCAACATCCCCCTGGTGGGGCTGACGACCACGCTCGGCACGGCGGTCGCGCCGCCCGGGGGCGGGACGAGCCAGAGCGGCCTGCTCAACCTCGGCGTCGGTGGCCTCGGGGTCACGACCGCGGGGAGCGTCACCAGCACGACGGCGACGCGGACCGCGGCCGGGTCGACCGCGACGTCCGAGATCGCCGGCGTCAACATCGGCGTCCTCGGCCTGAGCGCCGTCGCCCTCGACGCGGTGAGCGCGACCGCCACCTGCCCCGCGGGGGCGGCGCCCGCCGCGGCCGCGAACGTCGCCAACCTGCGCCTGCTCGGCCAGGCCGTGACGCTGAACGCGAGCACGCCGACGGTCTCGGCGGGCGCGAACGTCAACGTGCTGGGCCTCGCCGGGGCGCGCCTCAACGCCACCGCGCGCCAGGTCACGACCACCACGGCGACCAGCGCGTCGTCCGCGGCGGTCCTCGTCGACCTCGGCCTGTCGGCGACCGTCACGCTGACCGGCACCACCGTCAACGTCCCGCTGGGCACGATCGCGCTCGCCCAGGCGTCCTGCCAGGCGCCGAACGCCACGGTCGCCTCGGTCGCGCCGACCACCGGCCCGACCTCCGGCGGCACCGTCGTCACGGTGACGGGCAACGGCCTGCAGAACGCCACCGGCGTCACCGTCGGGGGCGTCCCGGCCACCTCGGTCACCCCGTCCGCCGACGGCACCTCGCTGACCGCGGTCACCCCGGCGGCCGAGGCCGCGGGCGCGGTCCCGATCGTGGTGAACCGCCCGACCGGCGACGTCGCCGCGGGCAGCTTCACGTACGTCGCGCCGACGATCTCCGCGGTCGACCCGCCGCAGGGGACGACGGCCGGCGGCACGACCGTGACGATCACCGGGACCGGCCTGGCCGGCGCGACGGGGATCTCGTTCGGCGGCGTCGCCGGCACGGTCACCGCGAGCACGCCGACGTCCGTCACCGCCGTCACGCCGCCGCACGCGGCGGGCACGGTCCCGGTGACCGTGACGCTCCCCGGCGCGGACGCCTCCGCGACCGGCGCCTTCACCTACGTCCCGCCCACCAACCCGACCGTGGCCACGATCACGCCCGCGGAGGGGCCCGCGGCCGGCGGCACCGCCGTCACGCTCACGGGCACGAACCTGGGCAACGCCACCGCCGTCACGTTCGGCGGCACGCCCGGCACCATCACCGCGCGCACCGCGACGTCCCTCACGGTGACCACCCCGCCGCACGCGGCGGGCCCGGTGGCGGTCGCGGTGACCAACCCTGCCGGCACCACCACCGCCGCGGACCCGTTCACCTACCTGGACGACGGCTCCGGCGCGACGTTCACGGGCGTGGCACCGGCGCAGGTGCCCACGGCGGGCGGCACCACCGTCACGATCAGCGGCACCGGCCTCGGCGGCGCCACCGGAGTCACCGTCGGCGGCGTCGCGGCGACCGGCGTGACCGCCACGCCCACGGGCATCACGGCGACCGTGCCGGCCCGCGAGACCGCGGGCGCCGCGCCCGTCGTCGTGCAGTTCCCGGCCGGCACGCGCGCCGCGGGGACCGTCACCTACGTGGCGCCGACGATCACCGCGGTCGCCCCGGCGCAGGGCCCGGCGGCCGGCGGCACGGCGGTCACGCTCACGGGCACGGGCTTCGGTCCGGCCACCGGCGTGACACTCGGGGGCCGGACCGCCACGATCACCGCGCAGTCGCCCACCTCGCTGACCGTGACCGCACCGGCGCACGCGCCGGGGCCGGTCGACGTGGTGGTCGTGGCGCCCGGCGCGGACGCGACCGCCGCGGGCGCGTTCACGTACCTCGACGACGGCACCGGCGCGACCGTGACGGGCCTGACGCCCGCCACCAGCCCGACCGCCGGCGGCGGCACGCTGACCGTCACGGGCACCGGCCTGGCCGGCGCGACCGGTCTGCTGGTCGGCGGCACCCCCGCCACCGGCCTGACCGTCGCGCCCGACGGCACGGGCGTGTCCGGCACGATCCCGGCCTCGGCCGCGGCCGGACCGGTCGACGTGGCGCTGGTGTTCCCGGGCGGCCAGGTCGTCGCCGGACCGCTCGTCTACGTCGCCCCGACGATCGCGCTCAGCCCCGCGCAGGGCACCGACCAGGGCGGCACGACGGTGACCCTCACCGGCACAGGCCTGGCCGGCGCGACCGGCGTCACGTTCGACGGCGTCGCGGGCACCGGCCTGGACGTCGTGAGCGACACCGAGCTCACCGTCACGACGCCGGCGCACGCACCCGGCGCGGTCGACGTCGTCGTGGCCCTGCCGGGGCTCGACGCCACGGCGGCCAGCGGCTACGCCTTCCTCGCGGAGGGCGCCGCCACGGTGACCGGGGTCGACCCGGCCGAGGGCCCGGTCGCGGGCGGAACGGTCGTCACGCTCACCGGCACCGACCTGGCCACCGTGTCCGGGGTGCTGTCCGACGGCGTGCCCGGCACCGGCCTGGACGTCGTCAGCGGCACCGGCCTGACCGTCACCTCGCCGCCGCACGCGGCGGGCCCGGTGACGCTCACCGTCACCAACGAGGGCGGCGACTCGCTGCTGCCCGCCGGGTTCACCTACCTCGCGGACGGCACGGACGCGACGGTCGACGGCCTCGCGCCGGTCGAGGTGCCCACCGCGGGCGGCACCACCGTGACGGTCACCGGCACCGGCCTGGCGGGCGCCACCGGGGTCACCGTCGGCGGCGGCCCCGCCACCGACGTGGTTGTCGCCCCCGGCGGCGGCACCCTCACGTTCACGACGCCGGCCGGCGAGACCGGCGGCGCCGCCCCGGTGGTGATCGCGTTCCCGCTGGGCACCGTCGAGGCGGGCGACCTCACGTACGTCGCCCCGACGCTCGACGCGCTAGACCCCGCCGAGGGCCCGACCTCCGGCGGCACCACGGTCACGCTCACCGGGACCGGGCTCGAGGCCGCGACCGGCGTGACCTTCGGCGGCGTGGCCGCCACGGACCTGGCCGTCGTCGGCCCGGGGGAGATCACCGTGACGTCGCCCGCGCAGGGGGCGGGCGACGTCACGGTGGCGGTCGAGCTCCCGGGCGCCGACCCGGCGGGGCTCACCTTCACCTACCTCGACGACGGCGCGGACGCCGTGGTCGACGGCGTGGCCCCGGCCGCGCTGCCGACGTCCGGCGGCACGGTCACGGTCACGGGTTCCGGCCTCGCCGGCGCGACGGGCATGACCGTCGGCGGCGTCCCGGTCGTCGACCTCGCGGCGACCGACGGCGCCGTCAGCGGCACCGTGCCGCCCGCGGAGGCCGGCGGCGCGCAGGACGTCGTCCTGCAGTTCCCGGGGGGCGAGGTGCCCGCGGGCACGGTCGAGCTGCTCGCGCCGGCCGTCACCGACGTGCAGCCGGCGTTCGGCGTGAGCTCCGGCGGCAACCAGCTGGTGCTCACCGGCACCGGGCTGGGCGCGGCCACCGAGGTCGCCGTCGGCGGGGCGCCCGCCGAGATCGTCGCGGTCGCGCCCGACGGCACCTCGGTGACCGTCACGGCCCCGCCGGGGGCACCCGGCGCGGCCGACGTCGTGGTGACGCTGCCGGGCGCCGACGCGGTGCTCGACGACGGCTACCGCTACCTGGACGACGGCTCCGGGGCCGACGTGACGGGCCTGGCCCCGGCCGAGGTCCCGACCACCGGCGGCACCACGATCACCGTCTCCGGCACCGGCCTGGGCGCCGTCACCGGCGTCACGGTCGGCGGCGTCCTCGCGGACGGCCTCGCGGTCGCCCCGGACGGCACCGCGGTCTCGGTGACCGCGCCGCCGTCCGAGGCGGGCGGCCCGGCGACGGTCACCCTGATCTTCGAGGCGGGCTCCGCCGTCGCCGGCACGGTGACCTACGTGGCGCCGGCGCTCACGGGCGTCGACCCGGCCGAGGGCCCCGCGGCGGGCGGGTCGTCCGTCACGCTCACCGGCACCGGGCTGACCGGCGCCTCGGGCGTCACGTTCGGCGGCGAGCCGGCGCCGATCACGGCGGTCGCCCCGGACGGCACCGGCCTCACGGTCACGACGCCGGCGCACGCGCCGGGCGCCGTGGACGTCGTCGTCGAGCTGACCGGCGCGGACGCGGTCCTCGCGGGCGCGTTCACCTACCTGGACGACGGCGGGTCGGCGACGGTCGACGGCCTCGACCCGGCCCGGAGCCCCACGGCGGGCGGCGGCACGCTCACCGTCACCGGCGCCGGCCTCGGCGCGGTGACCGGCGTGACCGTCGGCGGCGTCCCGGCGGGCGACCTGGTGGTCGCCCCGGACGGCACCTCGGTGACCGTCACGATCCCGGCAGCGGAGGCGGCCGGCCCCGCGGACGTCGTCCTGGCGTTCCCGGCCGGCACGGTCGCGGCGGGGGCACTCGAGTACGTGACGCCCCCGCTGGCCGGGGCCGACCCGGCCGAGGGGCTCGCGGCGGGCGGCACGTCGGTCACGCTGACCGGCACCGGCCTGGCCGGCGCCACCGGCGTCGCGTTCGGGGGGATCGCGGCCCAGGTCGTCGACGTCGCCGCCGACGGCACGTCGACCACCGTGACCTCCCCGCCGCACGCGGCGGGCGCGGTGGACGTCGTCGTGGCCCTGCCCGGGCCGGACGCGACGCTCCCCGGCGGGTTCACCTACCTGGAGGACGGCTCCGGCGCGACCGTCACCGGCGTCACGCCGACGACCAGCCCGACCGCGGGCGGCGGGACCGTCACGGTCACCGGCACCGGCCTGACGGGCGCCACCGGCCTGACCGTGGGCGGCGTCCCCGCCACCGGCGTGACGGCGTCGCCCGACGGCACCTCGTTCTCCGCGGTGCTGCCGGCCTCCGACGCCGCGGGCCCGGCCGCCGTGGTCGTCGTCTTCCCCGAGGGCACGCTCCCGGCCGGCGAGATCACGTACGTCGCGCCGACCGTGACCGGGGTCGCCCCGGCCGAGGGCGGCACCGGCGGCGGCACGCTCGTGACCGTCACCGGGACCGGGCCCGCCGGCGCCACGGGCGTGCTGCTCGGCGGCGCCCCGGGCGTGGGCGTCGCCGTGGCCCCCGACGGCACGAGCCTCACCGTCACGACGCCGCCCGGCACCACCGGCCCGGTGGACGTGGTCGTGCAGCTGCCCGGGGTCGACGCCACGCTGGCGGACGGCTTCACCTACGTGGACGACGGCACCGGCACGACGGTCGACGCGACCGACCCCGCCACCAGCCCGACGGCCGGGGGCGGCACGCTGGCCCTCACCGGCACGGGCCTGGCGGGCGTCGAGTCCGTGACCGTCGGCGGCGTGGCCGTCCCGGTGGAGACGCAGAGCGACACCGGGATCACCGTGACGATCCCGCCGGCGGACGCCGCGGGCGAGGTCGCCGTCGTGCTCGGCTTCCCGTCGGGCGCCACGGTGCTCGCGGGGGCCCTGGAGTACGTCGCCTCGACCGTCACGGCCGTGGACCCCGCGGCGGGCCCGCAGTCCGGTGGCACCGGGGTGACGGTCACGGGCACCGACCTGGGCGCGGTCACCGCCGTGCTCGTGGACGGGGTGTCCGTGACCCCGACGGAGGTGACCGCGACGTCGGTGACCTTCGAGACGCCGGAGCACGCGCCGGGGGCGGTCGACCTGGTGCTGGAGCAGCCGGGCGCGGACGTGACCCTGGCGGGCGCGTTCACCTACCAGCCCGACGGGTCGGACGCGGTGGTCGGCGACCTGACGCCGGGCACGGTGCCGCTCGCGGGCGGCGTCCCGGTCACGATCACGGGGACCGGCCTGACCGGTGCGACCGGCGTCACGGTCGGCGGCGAGCCGGCGACGGACGTCGTGGTCGCCGACGACGGCACCTCGATCACCTTCACGACGCCCCCGGGCGCCGAGCCGGGGGCCGAGCCGGTCGTGATCACCCACCCGGGTGGCGGCGGGGTGCCCGCGGGCGACCTCACCTACGCCGACGACGGGTCGGCCTCGGCGGTCGCCGGCGTCGAGCCGGCGACGGTCCCGACGTCGGGCGGCCCGGTCACCGTGACCGGGACCGGCCTCGGCGGGGTCTCCGGCGCCACCGTCGGTGGCACACCCGTGGCCGTCACGGTGGTGTCCGGCACCGAGGTGACCGTGCAGCTGCCGCCGACGGAGACGCCGGGCGCCGTCCCGGTCGTGCTCGAGTTCCCGGCGGGCACGCTGCCGGCCGGCGACGTCACGTACGTCGCCGCGACGGTCACCGCGGTCGACCCGGCCGAGGGCCCGCAGTCCGGCGGCACGTCCGTCACCCTGACGGGGACCGGGCTCGGCGCCGTGACCGCGGTGCTGGTGGACGGCGCCCCGGTGACGCCGACCGAGGTGACCGCGACGTCGGTGACCTCCACGACGCCGGAGCACGCACCGGGCCCGGTCGGCCTGGTGCTGGTCCAGCCGGGTGCCGACCTCGAGGTGCCGGACGCCTTCACCTACCTGGTGGACGGCTCCGACGCGGTGGTCGGCGGGCTCGAGCCGGGCACCGTCCCGCTCGCGGGCGGCGTCCCGGTCACGATCACCGGCACCGGTCTCACCGGGGCCACGGGCGTGACCGTCGGCGGCGTCGCCGCGACGGACGTCGTCGTGGCCGACGACGGCACCTCGATCACGTTCACGGCGCCCCCGGGCGCCGAGCCGGGGGCCGAGCCGGTCGTGATCACCTACCCGGGTGGCGGCGGGGTGCCCGCGGGCGACCTCACCTACGCCGACGACGGGTCGGCCTCCACCGTCGACGGCGTCGAGCCGGCGACGGTCCCGACCGCGGGCGGCACGGTGACCGTGTCCGGCACCGGCCTGGACGGCGTCTCCGGCGTGACCGTCGCGGGCAGCCCCGTGGACTTCACGGTGGTGTCCGGCACCGAGGTCACCGTCGTGCTGCCGCCGTCCGACGCCCCCGGCGCCGTCCCGGTGCATCTCGAGTTCCCGGCGGGCTCGCTCCCGGCGGGCGTGGTCGCCTACGCCCTCCCGGCCGTCGACTCGGTCGAGCCGGCCGCCGGCCCGCAGTCCGGCGGCACGTCCGTCACGCTGACGGGCACCGGCCTGGGCGCCGTGACCGGGGTCCTGGTCGACGGCGTGGCGGTGGCCCCGTCCGCCGTGACCGCGACGTCGGCGACCTTCACGACGCCGGAGCACGCGCCGGGCGCCGTCGACTTGGTGCTGGTCGCGCCGGGCGCGGACGCGACGCTCGCCGCGGCGTTCACCTACCAGGCCGACGGCTCGGACGCCGACGTCACCGGCCTGGACCCGGCCGAGGTCCCGCTCGCGGGCGGCGTCCCCGTGTCCCTCACCGGCACCGGGCTGAACGGGGCCACCGGGGTGACGGTCGGCGGCACCGCGGCCGGGGACGTCGTGGTGGCCGACGACGGCACGTCGATCACGTTCACGGCGCCCCCGGGTGCCGGGACGGGCCCGGCGGCGGTCGTCGTCACCTACCCCGGCGGCGGCGAGGTGCCCGCGGGCGACCTCACCTACGTCGAGGACGGCAGCGGCGCCACGGTCGGCTCGGTGACCCCGGCGACGGCGCCCACCGCGGGCGGCGTGCCGATCACGGTCACCGGCACCGGCCTGGCGGGCGCCACCGGCCTGACGGTCGGCGGCGTGGCGGTCGCGGACGCGGTGCCCTCGGCCGACGGCACGACCCTCACCGGCACGCTGCCGGCGAGCGAGACCGCCGGCGCCGCCCCCGTGGTGATCACCTTCCCGGCCGGGGAGGTGGCCGCCGGCACGGTGACCTACGCCGGCCCCGTGCTCACGGGGCTGTCCCCGGCGCAGGGCCCGGTCGCGGGCGGCACGACGGTGACGATCTCCGGGTCCGGCCTGGCCGCGGCCACGGGCGTCACGTTCGGCGGCGTCCCGGCCACCGGCCTGACGGTGGTCCCCGGCGGCCTGACGGTCGTCGCGCCGGCCGGCGCGGCCGGCCCGGCGGACGTCGTGGTCGAGCTGCCGGGCGCCGACGCGGTCCGCGCCGGCGGGTACGGCTACGTCCCCGAGGGCGGCCCGTTCCTCGGCGGCCTCACGCCGAGCACGGGCCCGACCGCGGGCGGCACCACGGTGACGCTCACCGGCACCGGCCTCGGCACGGTCTCCGGTGTCACCTTCGGCGGCGTCCCGGCCACGATCGTCGGCACGCCGACGGCCGACCAGGTCGTCGTCACCACGCCGGCGCACGGCGCGGGCCCGGTGGACGTCGCGGTGACCAACGCCGCGGGCACCGGGGTCCTCCCGGGGGCGTACACCTACCAGACCCCGGCCGGTGGCCCGGTGCTGCGGGTGGCGTACTACGCGCCTCGGGTGGGCCCGACGTCGGGCGGCCAGACCGTGCTGATCACCGGGACCGGGTTCGTCCCGGGCCAGACCTCGGTGACCTTCGGCGGCACCCCGGCCGAGTCGGTGGCGGTCCTCTCGGGCACCGCGGTCGTCGCGGTGAGCCCGCCCGGGCCGGAGGGCGTGTGGCCCCTCGTGGTGTCCGTGGCCGGCGTCGACGCGGTGACGCTCGGCTACGAGTACGACGCGGACGCCGCCCCGGTGCCGGCCGCGCCGGTCGCCACGGGCGCCGACCCGTCCGACCTCGACGCGGGCGGGGGCACGCCCGTCACCGTGGGCGGCACCGGGTTCGTCCCGGGCGACACGTCGGTGGTCGTCTGCGGCACCCTCGTGCCGGCCGACGAGGTCGCGGTCGCCGCGGACGGGACGTCGCTGACGTTCACCGCCCCGGCCTGCGCCCCGGGTGCCGCGGAGATCGTGGTGGTCACCCCCGGTGGCACCGCCTCGCTCCCGGTGACGTACTACGCCTCCGAGGTGCTGGCGGCGGCCGACGACCCGGCGGACCCGGCGTCCGGCGCGTCCGACCCGCTCGCCGTGACCGGCAGCGACATCGGCCGGGAGGCGCCGTGGTGGGCCGCGGGCCTGGTGCTCTGGGGCGTCGGGCTGCTGCTGGTCCGGCGGTACGCGGTCCGGCGGCGGGCGGCGCGACCGGGCGGGGCCGGGTGACGGCCGGGCACTGACCGCTCGGGCGTCGACCGGCCGGCACCGGACCGGCGGCCGCGCGTCGCGGCGGGGACCCTCCCGCCCGGCGCGCGGCCGTCGTGCTGGGGATCCCGTACTACGTGTGGGACCT